>DIWI01000099.1 GCA_002428415.1 Clostridiaceae bacterium UBA6110 | reverse complement strand
AGTCCTCCTGGGTAGTTGGAGTGGTGCCTCATCATCTTCTGGTCAAGCTTCTTGCCTGTAAGCACAGCCTTCTCAGCATTGATTATGATTACGAAATCTCCTGTGTCCACGTTAGGTGTGAACTCCGGCTTGTTCTTTCCTCTAAGTATGGTAGCGACCTGGCTAGCTACTCTACCGAGAGGCTTTCCAGCTGCATCAACAACATACCATTTTCTTTCTACTTCACCTGGTTTTGCCAAATATGACTTCATTTCTTTCCTCCCGAAACTCTACAATTAAGTTCCTATTGTATTTAGGTAATCCTCGACTGTAGGATCCGGGGCTAGTGGATCCTTACAGGAAATTAACAAACACGATTATTATATAACAAGTTCCACTTTCATGTCAATAAAAATCGTGGTGACACTCGTGTGCCAATATATTATACTTCAAAACGAAATCATTTTGAAGATATAAACAACAAATAAAAATAAAAAACTGGATAAAACTGGATAATTCTCTTCATTTAGCAGGTGCAGCTGCATTTGTTAGGGTCAATAGTATACCTTCTCAAGATAAAGCCCGCATGATTGAGCAGGCTTTGACCTTCCCCTTATACCAGATTCAAGTATCCTGAGTATTTCTGAGTCACCTATTTTCCCCATTCCGGCATCAATCAGGGTTCCTGCTATGATCCTCGCCATGTTGTAAAGGAAGCCTGAAGCGGTAATTGTTAGGATTATGAAGTCGCCTTCCTCGCTTAGGGTAATGTCTTTCATTTCCTTCACCGTGTTCATATCGCTTGAGCCTGTACTCATGAATCCGCGGAAATCATGGAATCCCTTGAACAGTTCAGCTGCTCTTTTCATCTTCGTAAGGTCGATCGATTCCTCCACCATGCAGGCGTAGTTCCTGTATATGGCCGAAGGAAGGTTCCGTCTCAGCATCCTGTAAGAATATGTCTTACCGTCAGAGCTGTACCTTGCATGGAAACCTTCAGGCATCTCCATTGAGAAGAGTGCCCTGATGTCGTCAGGAAGCTTTGCGTTAACTGCCAGAGCTATCCTTTCCGGCGGTATCCTTCCTGCGGTTATGAATGATACAGGATACTCCCGTGCATGTACGCCGCTGTCGGTCCTTGATGAGCCATTGACTTTGATATCCTCCATGAGGAGGTCAGACAGGGCCTTTTCAAGGTCACCCTGCACTGTCCTCGCATTAGGCTGCCTCTGCCATCCTGAAAATGCAGTTCCATCGTACTCTATGAGAAGCTTGATGTTCATATCAGATTCGTAAGCCCCAGCGCAAAGGTTGCGGCAAACAACACTGCAAAGCACGCGAATGCGATTCCGTCGCGTTTGGTGTACTTCAGCTGCTTCATCCTGGTCCTTCCCTCTCCGCCTCTGTAGCTCCTGGCCTCCATGGCCATTGCAAGCTCCTCGGCTCTCCTGAAGGACGATATGAATAGCGGTACGAGAAGAGGTATAAGACTCTGAGCCTTCTTTATAAGGTTCCTGGATTCAAAGTCGGCTCCCCTTGCCATCTGGGCCTTCATTATCTTGTCGGTCTCATCCATGAGTGTGGGTATGAACCGTAGTGCAATACTCATCATCATGGCAAGCTCGTGGGCAGGCACCCCTATCTTCTTGAAGGGCTTCAGAAGGCTCTCTATGCCGTCCGTAAGCTCTATGGGGGAAGTTGTCAGGGTCAGCACCGAAGTGCCCATTATGAGGAACATGAGCCGGAATGTCATGTACATGGCCTGATACACGCCTTCTCTGTAAATCTTGAAGATGCTGAACTGGACAAGCAGCGTCTCGCTGGTTCCCTGGGTCACGAAGAGGTTCAGGGCTGCAGTGAAAAGTATCAGTACGAATACAGGCCTGATTCCCTTATACAGGTACTTGGGCGAAAGCTTCGCAACCTTCACCATGAGCACTATGAAGGCGAATACCGCCACATATCCTACGAAGTTCTTTACAAGGAAAAGGTTTATTATGAAGAACAAAGAAATCAGGATCTTCGTCCTCGGATCAAGCTTGTGTATGAAGGATTCGCCAGGGATGTACTGTCCGATGGTGATATTCTTAATCATGACTTCCCTCCCTTCCTTAGCAGCCTGAGAAGCTCCTTTTTTGCGTCCTTCACCGTGAATATGTCGGTGGATACGTCAAATCCCTTCTCTTTCAAAGCCTTCATAAGATAGGTAATCTGAGGTGCGCCGAGGCCTACGCTTTCAAGAAGCTCAGCCTTTGTAAATACTTCGCTTGGCAGTCCCTTCATTATGACCTTTGAATCGCTCATTACGATGACCTCGTCGGCAATCTCCGCAACATCCTCCATCGAGTGAGTTACAAGGATTACAGTCGATTTGTAGTATTCATGGAGCTTTATTATCTGCGCGAGTATCTCATCTCTGCCCTTGGGATCAAGTCCCGCTGTAGGCTCGTCAAGTATCAGGACCTGAGGTTCCATGGCTATGACACCAGCTATGGCAACCCTTCTCTTCTGTCCGCCGGACAGCTCGAAGGGAGATAGATTCCTGTACTTTTCAAAGTCAAGTCCTACTATTTCCATTGCTTTCCTGACCCTTGACTGGATTTCAGCCTCCGGAAGCCCAAGGTTCTTCGGTCCGAATGCGACGTCCTTCTCTATGGTCTCTTCAAAAAGCTGGTACTCCGGGTACTGGAAAACAAGTCCCACCCTTTTCCTTACCTCGCTCATGACTGTCTTCTTGTCGGTTATGTCCACATCGCCAATGAAGATTTTACCTGAGGTCGGCTTCAGCAGTCCGTTGAGGTGCTGTATGAACGTGGACTTACCTGAGCCTGTGTGTCCTATTATCGCATAGAACTTCCCTTCCTCCAGCTCAAGGCTGATATTGTCAAGCGCCGTCATCTCGAAGGGTGTTCCCGGCATGTATATGTGAGTAAGATTCTCTACTTTAATCGACATAGCGCCTCCACCATCTCCTCAATGTTGAGGATTCCCTCTTCAAGGGGGATTCCCTCCTTGATCAGCTCGTGTGCCAGCTCAGTCACCTGAGGAACATCAAGTCCCACTGACTTGAGAAGTTCGACATTCTTGAACACGTTTCTGGGAATATCATCTATAATGATCTTGCCTTCCTCCATGACGATTATCCTGTCACCCTGGACAGCCTCTTCCATGAAGTGGGTAATATGTACTACTGTTATTCCAAAGTCCTGGTTGAGCTTCCTTACGGTCTTCATTACCTCCTGCCTTCCCGAAGGGTCAAGCATGGCGGTAGGCTCGTCAAGGATAATGCATTTTGGACGCATGGCAAGGATTCCTGCAATAGCCACTCTCTGCTTCTGACCTCCGGAAAGAAGATGAGGCTCATGGCGCCTGTATTCGTACATGTTGACTTCCCTGAGAGAATCATCGACCCTCTTCCTTATCTCAAGGGGGGGAACTCCGAGATTCTCCGGGCCGAAGGCAACATCCTCCTCCACAATGGTCGCAACCATCTGGTTGTCAGGGTTCTGGAAGACCATTCCAGCCCTTCTCCTTACCTCCCAGGTATTCTCTATGTCCGTGGCATCGATGCCGTCGACATATATCTTTCCACCTGTAGGCAGAAGAAGCGCATTCATATGCTTTGCAAGAGTTGATTTTCCTGATCCGTTGTGTCCGAGGATCACAACGAATTCGCCCTGCTTTATCGTAAGGTCGATGCCATTCAGGGAATACACCTTCTCGGCATCCT
>DIWI01000020.1 GCA_002428415.1 Clostridiaceae bacterium UBA6110 | reverse complement strand
CCCTCTTCAGTTCCTTCCACCTTGAATGCGGAACCGATGGTCATCTTGATGTTTTCTGATGTCCTCTCACCTATCATCAGGTTGTATTCCCTCTTGATGTAGGCAACTATAGACTGGTCAAGCTCGTCACCGGCTATCCTGAGTGACTTTGCGACGACTATGCCGCCTAAAGAAACAACCGCAACCTCAGTCGTACCTCCGCCGATATCGACGATCATTGAACCCGTTGGCTCATCTACCGGAAGTCCGGCGCCTATTGCTGCAGCCATGGGCTCTTCCATAAGGACAACTTCTCTGGCTCCTGCCTGCTTTGTTGCCTCCAGAATTGCTCTTCTTTCAACTTCAGTCACTCCTGAAGGGAAACAGACGATTATCCTCGGCGCGGTGAAAGCACTCTTTGATGCCGTCTTCTCTATGAATTGCCTCAGCATTGTCTGGGTAATGTCGAAGTCCGCGATTACTCCATCCTTAAGCGGTCTGACCGCAACGATGTTTCCGGGTGTCCTTCCTATCATCCTCTTGGCTTCCTCACCTACCGCAAGCGGCTTGTTTGTCTGTGTGTTGAATGCAACAACAGAAGGCTCCCTGAGAACTATCCCCTTTCCTTTTATGTACACCAGGGTGTTGGCTGTTCCGAGGTCTATGCCCATGTCCCTGCTAGTTCCGAATAAACGCATTGATTTTTCTCCTTTCAGTCTGTCAAAGTAAATTCTTTTCTTTCAAGCTTATGTAGGTTCCATCACCTATTATGATATGGTCGAGAAGCTCGATCCCTATTATCTTGCCCGCTTCCTTGATCCTCTCGGTAGCGGCGATATCCTCGCTGCTTGGTGCTGGATCCCCGGATGGGTGGTTGTGTGCAAGGATTATAGATGATGCGCTCTTCCTGATTGCTTCCTTGAATATCTCCCGCGGATGCACAATGGATGAGTTCAGGCTTCCAACTGATGCCGATGTCACTCCTATAACCATGTTCTTGGTATTCAGGAGAACTACCTTCAGCACTTCCTTCCTGTAGCTCCTCATCTCGACCATCAGGAGATTAGCTGCCGTATCAGGAGACGTTATCCTCAATGAATCACCTGACCTGTAGGTAAGGAATCTCTTTGAAAGCTCAGCTACAGAGAGTATCTGGCAGGCTTTCGCTTCCTTGATTCCCTTTACCTCCATGAGCTCCTCCTTGGAGGCCTCAAGAAGTCCGTTGATTCCGTTGAATATGGAAATCAGACGGTGAGACATCGTGATGACATTTTCATCCTTGGTTCCGGTACGGAGGATTACTGCGAGAAGCTCGCTGTTGGAAAGGCTTTCTGCCCCGTACCTGAGCAGTCTTTCCTGGGGTCTTTCCATTTCGGGCATATCCATGATCCTGTTTTCCATAAAAACCTCCTGGATTATGACCCGTTCCATCAACCTAGAATATCAAGTTCCTTGAGATTCTTGTACAGGGCATTCAGCGGCAACCCCATCACATTGTAATAGTCGCCTCTGATCTCTTCTATATATTTCGAGCTTTCACCCTGTATTCCGTAGCCTCCAGCCTTTCCTGCCCAATCAAGGGTGTCAAGGTAGTCTTCCATCTCATCATCGGTCATTTCCATGAACTTGACATCAGTCCTGACCGAAAAGCTGCTGTCGGTATTGCCGTCAGCAGAAATGATAGAAATTCCGGAGTATACGCTGTGCCATTTTCCTGACATGGACCTTATCATTGAAGAAGCATCTTCCCTGTCGGCTGGCTTGCCATAGATGGTACCATCGAGAGACACAATAGTGTCCGACCCGATTATAAGGACATCCTCTGAACCTCCGTAAAGGTTCCTGACACTATGGGATTTTGACCTTGAAAGCTCCATGACATAGGCTGATTCGTCTCCTTCGTAGGGAACCAGACTCTCGTCGAAGCTTGAGACCATTATTTCATATTCAGGCAGGATGCGCCTGAGCAGCTCCTGTCTTCTTTCAGACGCCGATGCAAGGACAAATCTCAATGTTCCACCTCCAAAAGCATGGGACTCAAAATGAAACAGCCTGAGGCCGCTCCTTTTTCGTCTCATATAGTGTAACATTCACAATGACAATCTACAAGAACCATGATTTATTTTCAATGTTTTTTAAGACCCTCCAAATTTGAAAAAGTAAATTCATGCCCTCGGGAAACACTGAAAATTCATAGGAAAAAGCTAAGGAATCATGTCATCTATATACATTTTGCACAGAAGCCATTTTTTCAAACTTTAGAAAATGAACCTTACCCTATAGGATATCAAATTGGACAGGGACATGCAAAAGCCGGCATCTTCGCGATACCGGCTTGATTTTTGAAATAAGTCATATTTTAGTTTCTACCAGGCTTTGCTCGCTACCTCGAAGTATGTCCTGTCATGCAGACATGCAGGGCACTTCGCCGGTGCTTCAAGACCTTCGAAGATGTATCCGCAGTTATTGCACTTCCAAAGTACAGGCTCTGACCTCTTGAAGTATGCGCCACTCCCTACAAGAGCTGCAAGTGTGCTGTATCTTTCCTCATGCTCCTTCTCAACCTTTGAGATGTTGTCGAAGGCAAGCGCTACGTCATTGAAGCCCTCTTCCCTTGCAGTCTTGGCAAATGATGGATAAAGGTCCGTCCACTCCTCGTGCTCGCCTGCAGCTGCAGCCTTAAGGTTGGATAGTGTATCCTCAAATAGTCCGACAGGATAAGCTGCGGTGATTTCAAGCATTGTGTCGTTGAGGTCCTTTACAAGGAACTTGTAGAATCTCTTTGCATGTTCCTTCTCATTTTCAGCTGTCTCATTGAAAATGTCGGCAATCCTCAGATATCCTTCCTTTTTGGCAACACTTGCATAGTATACATACCTGCTTCTGGCCTGTGATTCTCCGGCAAAAGCCTTAAGGAGATTTTCTGCTGTCTTTGATCCTTTACATGAGCTCATTTGCATTCCTCCTGTTTATAACGATTATAATTTAATAATAGTTATTACAATTGTGATTGTCAAGATAATCAGGAACATTAAGTCAAGCTGAGCAAGCCTGCTCAATGATTGACAAGGTTCAGGAATTAACCGTACATTTCTTCAGTTGTAATATAACCATTATCACCTTAACCTCTATTATACATCCTGACGAGTTGATATTCATTCAGCTTAAGTATAATTTCTGTTAACTTTGCAGATCCTGGTCAATTATTGAACAAAAGTTGAATAGTCTGTCAGGAATGTCATATAATATCGGGGTAAAGGAGGTAATTGATTTGCTTGAGATAAATGACGTAAGTTATATAGTTGATGGAAAGCCCATTCTTGAGGATATAAGCTTTGAAGTAGGCAAAGGCGAGCTCCTCATGGTTTCCGGCCCGTCAGGAAGCGGAAAGAGTACGCTCTTAAGGATCATAGGTGACCAGCTTTCTCCGACATCCGGCAGCATAAGGTTCAATGGGAAGAGCATACTCGAATACAGGCCTGAGGAATACAGGCAGAGGGTATCGTATGTATTCCAGACTCCTACACTTTTCATGCACACTGTCATCGAGGACCTGGAGTTTCCTTACAGGATAAGGGAAATGGAGCCTGACCTTGAAAGGATAAGGGAACTTCTTCCAGAGGTAGGTCTGACTGAGGACATACTGACCAAAGAATCACGGATCATATCCGGTGGCGAAAAACAGAGGGTTGCCCTTCTTAGAAGTCTCCTCATTGCCCCCGATATCCTCCTTCTCGATGAAGTGACGTCATCCCTTGACAGGGAGAATGCCCGGATGATAGAAGATACGGTGAAGAAACTTTCTGCCAGAGGGATCACTATAATCTGGGTGACGCATGACCCGGATCAGCTGGAGCTTTCTGACAGGGTGCTTGGGATACGTGAAGGAAAGGTGGTGGAAAGTCTTGCCTGAAGCAGAGATAAGCCTGTACTCGCTTGCGTTCTCTTCTGTTCTAGTGGTCATTGCCCTCGCCATATCTCTCAGGGAACATCTGAAGCTTGAGAAGGACATCATCATAAGCATATTAAGGGCCATAGTCCAGCTTGTTGCTGTGGGATATGTCCTGCAGTATGTGTTTGGACTTGAGAGCTTCATCTTCACATTTTTCCTTCTGGCAACGATGATAATGAATGCTGCATACAATGCAAAGAAACGCGGAAAAGGCATTGAGAACGCATTTTTGATTTCATTCGCTTCGATAGGTACAGGAACAGCAGTGACACTGGGAATCCTTGTGCTCACTCGTACGCTTAGATTCGTGCCGTCCCAGATGATACCTGTTGGTGGGATGATAATAAGCAATTCTATGATTGCCATAGGACTATCCTACCGATTCATGGGTACAGCCTTCAAGGACAGGAGGAACGAAATTGAGACCAAGCTGTCGCTTGGTGCTTCACCCTTTCTTGCATCTAGGGAAATCGTCAAGGAATCCATAAGGACTGCGATGATGCCGACTGTGGATTCTGCAAAGACATTGGGAATAGTATCTCTTCCCGGAATGATGTCGGGACTGATACTTGCAGGGGCAAGCCCTCTGACAGCTATAAGGTATCAGATCATGGTGACCTTCATGATTCTGTCGACCACTGCGATAGCCGCATTCATAGCGTGCTATCTTGCATACCGGGGATATTTCAACTCCAGGAGCCAGTTGAGGGCATAGAAAAAAGCAGCTTGAATGAGCTGCTTTTTTCATATTCGGCATCAGCTGCCCTTTACATATTCCTCCATCAGAACTGAAAGGGCAGTCAGAAGCTTCTTCAGATTATAGTTGAAGATTGCTATCTCACCGGTGACGGTTCCGTCAGCCGGGAGCTCCCGTTCAGGAAAGTCGATACCTATAAGCCTTCTCAGCATAACATTGTTCTCCCTGGTAACAGGCTGTGACCTTCCCATCATGGCAAGGGACTCAAGGTGGATGTATACCCTTTCCGCCTGCCTTTCCATCTTCTGGAGATATCTTGATTCACCGACATCATATCTTCTAAGATAGGGGATCTCCTCAGACAAGGCCTTGACTGAAGTCTTGAATGATTCGAGGTCACTTGTCAGATCTGACAAGCCTTCATCCAGCTCAAGGAAGAGCATCTCGGATATTGTTGCCGAAGCCGTATTCCGAAATTTGGTGAAGGTTTCCCTTGTGGAACGCATCAGGTCAGGTGGTGCTATTGCAAGATTGATGAATGTGGCGACACCGATTCCCATAAGCGTATCCAGGATCCTCCTCATGGTATACTCCAGGGGAGTTACATCCCTTCTTCCTGCTATTATGAGTATGACTACTGATGCGCTTATCCCTATTGACCTTTTTATACCAAGCCTGTTGCAGGCATATATTACCAGCATGACTCCCACTGACATCCTTACGGGATTCGACAGCGGAAGGTAAAGCATGGCAAGTGCTGACATCGCGCCCATAAAGGTCCCGATGACTCTGTTAAAGCCTGCCTTGAGGCTTGAAACCATTGACGTCTCAATGCAGATTACACTCGCGAAGGTTATGTTGAATGCGTCTGTGCCCGGGATGACTGTTGCCAGAAAGGACGAAACGAGGACAGCCAGGCCGGTCTTTACGGTCCTCATCCCGAAGTATTTGATGTGCAAGCGCATCTACTCCTTTATGGGTTCGTTATCGTAGCTTATATAGTCACTGAAGCTGCCGACGTATAGACGGCTTTTCCTGCCAAGCTCGTCAAACAGCATTATGTTCGTACATGCTGTGACACCCGACCCGCAGTGGAATATGACATCATCGAAGGCAGAAGCCTTTTCGAATGAAGCCTTGATGAATTCCGTATCCTTGAGCGAATTGTCCGGATTGAAGCATTTCCTGTAGAAGATGTTTATGGTATTAGGTATATGACCCTTCTTCCTGTCGATGGGTTCAACGAGCCCCCGCCATCTTTCTTCGCTTCTGGAATCAACGACAACTTTGCCTTCCAGCTTGCCCTGTCTTGAGTATTCCAGGATCTCCTCATAGGGTGCCGTCATCGATTCGTCAGGAGCAAGAGTTATCTTCCCCTTAACTGACTTTGGCACCTCGGCATCTTTTTCCTCATCGGTGAACTCAGAGTAACCCTTCATCAGCACGTAAACGTCCTTAAGTCCGTAATACTTCAGCATCCACCAGAGTCTTCCTGCGCTGTCGTTGCCACCATTGTCGTAAATGATTACTCTGGAATCATCGCTTAGGCCAAACGACCTGAGCTTCTCCTGAAAGGTAAGGACATCTGGCAGCGGATGCCTTCCGCCATGCTGGAGGACAGGTCCCGCCAAGTCAAGGTCGAGGTCCAGGCTGAAGGATCCCTTATAGTGGTCCTTCAGGTATTCATCCCTCTTCCTTGCATCAATCACTGCAAGTTCATGTTCAGTCCTTAAAAATCCGATATCCTTGAAATTCTTCATAGTTACCTCCTGTGTGAACGCTATCTGAGATCCCTGAGCACTTCAAGTAGCAAGTCGTAGGTCCTCGCGATTGAAGAGATGCTGATATGCTCTTCCGGGGTGTGGACATCAAACATATCCGGTCCCAGTGAGATCATATCAAGACCATCTATCTTTTCAGAGAGTAGTCCGCATTCAACTCCAGCATGGATTGCAGTAACATCTGCATCTTTACCATATAGCCTCTTGTAGGTGTCAATGAACCTCTGCCTAATCTTCGAATCCTTGTCGTAATTCCAACCTGGATATGAGGAGCTCACCTCAGCCTTTGCGCCGTAACGTGCACCAAGAACCCTTACCTTTTCCAAAGTCAGCTTCTTCCTGGTTTCAACACTGCTTCTAACTGCGAACTCAAACTTCACGCTGTCTTCATCCGTCTGGAGCACTCCAAGATTCAGGGATGTCTCCACAAGTCCAGGAATGTCCTGAGAAAAGTTCAGCACTCCGTCCGGAAGCAGAAGGAGAAGCTCTTCAGCCTTTCTTGTTGTTTCCTTGTCGAAGGTCTCTGAAGGAAGTGCGGCAGACTCTGCAGTTACTATCAATCCAGGGTCCTGGGTCTTGATTTCAGCTAAAGCAACACTTGCCACAGTCTGCACCTCGTTCTCGAAGCCATCTGCAGCTCCTATGACAACCACAAGGGCCTCAGATTCCCTGGGTATGGCGTTCATCTTTGAACCGCCCGAGATTTCAGCGATCCTCAGGTCGTACTTCTTACAAAGATGGTGCAGTATCCTTCCGAGTATCTTGTTGGAATTCCCTCTTTCCTTGTGTATCTCCATGCCCGAGTGGCCGCCTTTAAGCCCTTTGACCTGTATCCTGAAGGCTGAGCCTTCAGCAGCTTCTCGGACAACAGGCAGGCTGACTATCTGCCTCGCTCCTCCTGCACAGCTTACAAGGAATACTCCCTCCTCCTCAGAATCAAGGTTGATAAGTGTCTTTCCCTGAAAATGAGAACCATCGACTTTGGCTGCGCCTAAAAGCCCGGTCTCCTCTTCGACGGTCACAAGCACCTCCAGTGGAGGATGGGGTATGTCTTCGCTGTCAAGTACAGCAAGTGCGTAGGCAATTGCTATTCCATTGTCTGCGCCAAGCGTCGTGCCTGAGGCATATATATAGTCGTCGACAATTCTGAGCTTAAGGGGATCATTCATGAAATCATGGACAGTATCCTTGTTCTTTTCATTGACCATGTCCATATGTCCCTGGAGGATCACTGCAGGTGAATACTCGTAGCCCCTGGTGCCCTCCTTCCTGATGATTATATTCAGGACTTCGTCCTGAACCACCTGAAGTCCCCTTGCTTCAGCAAAGGTCTTCAGGTAGTCGCTTATGCCCTTCTCGTTCCCTGAACCTCTGGGAATCATCGATATCTCTTCAAAAAATCTCATTACCTTTTCAGGCTTTAGTCCAGAAAGCACACCCATTCCTAATCCTCCTTGAATTTGTCGAGAAGCCCCTTGAACATGTCTCCCAGTGTCAGGTTGTCATCTTCATAGTAATTGGCTTCTCCTTTTCCTTCTGCATCCTTGATTGAAAGGCTTACCCTCTGCTTGTCAGGATTGACATCAAGAATCATGACCTTGACTTTCTGTCCCTCCTTGAGCGCTTCCTTCGGATTAGCTACATGGGAGCTGCTTATTTCGCTGACATGGACGAAACCTTCAAGTCCGCCGCCGATTGCGACGAATGCACCAGAGTCTATAAGCTTGGAAACAGTTCCAGGGACAATATCGCCTCTCTTTACTGTGAGACCTGATTTCCATGGGTCTTCAGCCTTGTCTTTAAGTGAAAGCGAGATCCTGTCCTTCTTTCTGTCAATCTTCAGTATGTGCACTATGACCTTTTCTCCGACTGACACAACCTCGGAAGGATTGTTCACTCTCTTGTATGATAAGTCGCTGACATGTGCAAGACCTGTAACTCCGCCAAGGTCAATGAATGCACCGTATGGAACTATGCTTTCAACGGTCCCTTCCATGGTATCCCCTTCCTTCAGTGTAAGAAGGAGCTTTTCCTTGAGCTTCATATTATTTTCGGCAAGGAAGGCTTTCCTTGAAAAGATGAGCCTCCTGCCGTCTTCTTCATACTCTGCTACCTTGACATCAAGTTCCTTTCCTTCAAGCGACTTCAGGTCCTCGACATACCTGTCCGATGCCATTGATGCAGGCATGAAGCCTTCTATGCCCATGTAGGACATCCTGAGTCCGCCCTTGACTACTTCCTTCACCCTGACCTTCAGTGGAGTACCCTTTTCAAAGGCTTCTGTGAGGCTGTCCCTGGAAAGCATTGCTGTAGCTTTGATTTTTGACAGCTTGACATTCCCTTCTCCATCGTCAGCCTTAAGCACGATGACATCAATATCATCGCCGGCTGAAAATAAGGAAGTAAGGTCAGCATCATGGTCATCAGTCAGTTCTTCCCTGGATACCACTCCGTCGCTGAAATGGTTGATGTTGACGAAAACCTCGTCCCTCGTTACTTTGATTACCTTGCCCTTCAGTATGTCGCCTTCATTCAGCCTCTTTACAGAATAGCTGTCCAGCGCATCCATCATTGACATTTCATTTTCTTCCTGTGGGTTGTTCTTATTATCTTCCATCTTTAAAATACAGCACCTGCTGTCTCCTTAATTTAAACTAAGCTAATTATACATTTAATCCGCAAAATAGAGAAGAAGCTGAGAAACTCAGCTTCAGCCGATGTCATCCGATTTTTTTCTTTTCTTTGATGAAGGTGTAGCAATAGTCGATTATGTCGCTTCTCCTGATTATTCCGATGAAGACGCCTTCATCGTCAACGACCGGTACGAAATTCTGGTTCCGTGCAAGTCCTATGATGCTGTCGATATCAGCATTGATTGTAACGACCTCATGGACCTTTCTTCTTTCGATATCCCTTACAAGCACCTTGTTTGTGTTCCTGAAGGACAGCCCGGGGGTGTTCTTGATCTTCCAGAGAAGGTCCCCCTCAGTCAGTGTCCCGATGTATTTTCCATCCCTGTCAAGTATCGGGATCGCGGTGTAACTGTGATGCTCCATCCTTTCCAGGACCTGCCTCATGGTGGAATCCGTGTTCTCGTAGATGATTTCGGACTTTGGTGTCAGAAAAAACGCTATGTTCATTCCTTGCCTTCTTTCAATTTTAATATGCTTAGGTTCATGTTCATTTTACCATACCTGAAGTCTTTATTCGGTAAACGATGTCAAAGTTCAAAGTTTGTTCAGATTCTGATTACGTTCGCCCTATCCATAAGATAGTCAATCTCACGCTCATGGCACGTGAATATGATATATTGCCTGTTATCGGTCCTTTCGGAAAGATAGGCAAGTGCATTTTCAAGCCTTTCCCTGTGATAATGCACGAAGGGTTCGTCCATAATTATTGGAACCACACTTTCCCCGAACATCATGTCGCATGTCGCAAGGCGAAGTGCAAGGTACAGCTGCTCGTATGCGCCCTTGGAGAGGTATGCGCCTTCTCTCCTGAAACCATCTTCCAGGTATTCCATGGAGAAGAATTCGCTTACACCAACAGTCCTGTCAGTTCCCGTCATCTCGCTGAAGACCCGGCTCACCCTCCTGTCAAGCTCCGGGCTATAGCCCTGCCTGAATTCCCTGTAGCTTTCCTTTATTACCTCAAGGGCCAGCTTCAGGGACTTCTCTCTTTTTTCAATTGTTTCAGTCTCGATCTCAAGTGACAGAAGTTCATCTTCAGCATCTATCTGGTTCAATGCTCCTGCTGTTGCATCAGAAAGGCTTCTTGATGCTTCACCGATAGCTTCGGTAAGGGTGACTTCCCGTGAAGAATTGTCCCGGAGTCTTCTGTCCAGCTCCTCAGAGGTCATTCCAGGTTCAAGCCCCAGCGAATCAATGAGTTCAAGCTCCTTCAGCACCGCGTTTTCATCCTTGTCACCAATGAGGGTTCTTATCGAAAGGTCAAGGGCTTCCTGGCGTGTTGCCAGATTCCTCTTCTTGACCGACTGTGACCTGAGATACTCAAGATAAACGCCGGTATCTTCAAGTGACCCTGAAAACCCGAATTGCTTCAGGCCATCGATGAGAACCTTGCTGTTCGATTCGAGGGATTCAAGTGCAATTGCTGCTTCCATCTTCAGAGAATCCCTCCTTGCAGTGATCTCCTTCTCAATTGCGGACAGATTTCTCGCCAGATCGTATCTCCTGAGAAAGTCATCCATATCTTTGCTTAGTGATATGGCAAGTACTGAATCCCTGCGCTCGGTAAGGCCTGACAGCCTTTTCTCCAGCTCCCGCGCCTCTTCTTCATCAGGCATCATGTCTATAGCCTTCTTGGCCCTGAGGACCTCCAACGGATCAAGCCCCAGCTCCTTTGAAAGGGCTATTATATCATCCTCCAGGGTATCGCTCCTGGACAGAGCCCTTCGTCTCCTGGAAGCTGAAATCCTTCTTCCTGCTGCATATGACAATGTGCCAAGAGCAGCAAATACCGCGGCAAACGGGTATTTTGAGCTGATAAGCATGTATGATGCCGCCATAAGGAGTGCCAAAGGAAGGATGAAGATCCAGCTCCTGGTCCCAGGCTTCAGTATTGTAAGTTCCCTCTCATAGTCCGACAGCAGACGCTTAAGTTCAACCCTCCTGCCTGAGATTGCCTTCATTTCCCTGGACTCGGGAGAAAGGCTTCTTAGTCTTTCTGAAAGTCTGGCGATTTCCCTGTCCAAAGACACCATTTCTCTCAGAGAATCATCACTTGAGCTTCTGAACCAGGAGTAACCATCCATTTCCATGGAAAGGGCGGCAAGGTCCCTTTCAGCCTCGACTGAAGACAATAGAATGCCTTCATGCTCGTCTCTCTGCCTTGATATTTCAATTTCAGATTCCTCAAGTGACTTGAGTGAATCATCATCAGGAACAGACCCCAGCTCGAGACTTGAATCCTTCAGCGATTCAAGCTCAGACTTCATTCCTTTCAACCTGAAGTATTCTTCCCTGATGCTGCCAAGCCTCTGTCTCTCCTTTACAGCATGAAGCTCGGAACTCTGCTTCCTGAGCGCTTCCCTCTCATCAGTCAGAAGCTTCAGCCTGTTTTCAAGTTCCTGTGCATTATTTCTTGACCTTTGCGATTCCGAGAGCTGTTCTGCCAATCGGGTCCTCTTCTGGTATATGGCATCGAGGCTCCCTGTCCTTCTCTGGTTCCGTATACCCTTCAGTTCCTCTTCGATCGCCTCAACTGCCTTGTTGTAGGACACATCTTCATCGCCTGTATCCAGAAGGTTTGCAAGCCTCTGTACAAGCCCTTCGTCGCGCTCCTCATTGAAGGAAGCTCCAGACTGCGGAATGAAAAGGGTCTTCAGGAATGCCCCGCCGCCGATTCCCAGAATATCCTTACCAGGCTCCTGACCCCAAGGGAGCTGACCGAAGTCTTCTTTGCTGTAGGATCTTGTCGAGTCCTCCTTCCTTGTGGTACCAAGCCTCTTTTCGACTACGCAGACCTTACCGTCATGTTCCAGCTCCAGAACACCTGCGGCATGACCACCGTCGAATGGCAGGGACCGCTTCCTTATAGTCTCCCTGCCTGCCTTCGCTGCTGCAAGTGACCCGTAAAGTGTTACAGCCAGAAAATTGATTATGGTACTTTTACCAGCTTCATTTCCACCATATATTATGTTTATGCCATCCTTCAGTTCAAAATCCGTGTCCTTCAGCTTGCCGAACCTTGTGATTTTAATTCGTTTTAATCTCATCAGATATCCCTCTTGCACAGAGCCCTTGTGCCAAGCCGCATAGCCTCATCCAAAATCTCCTTGTCTTCCCCGCCTTCTGAAATGAGCTTCTTCATTCTTGCTGAAAAGATGCCAAGCAGCCCCCTTCCATCGCCGGATTCCAAGATAGGCATTGAACGGTCTATTATCTCGCAGTCAAATAGCTTCCTTATCAAAAAGGACCTTATGATGGCTGTGTCTATTGTAGAATGCCCGGGTACCTCACCCTTCAGTATGAAACGCACAATGCTGTGGGAGTCAGGAATTCCCATGCCAGATATGATATCGCATACCTCAATGCTTGAAGATGCGCCAGTTATGTCCACCTCTTCCACCAGATATTTCCTGCCTGGCAATTCATTGAACTTCAGGTCGACGCCAGCTCTGGAGACAGTTCCTGTGATGCAGCCTCTGGGACCGGCTTCGTCAAACCCCCTGCCTTCAGGTATTCCGGCATACCCATAGAAGGTTCTTCCCTCTCTTTGTATGCCTGAGAAATCATGCCTGTGGCCGAGGGCTATATAATCAAAGCCGGATGCGGCGATTTCACTCTGCCTGATTGGATTGTATGGATTTTCGCTTCCTGAAGTCTCACCGTGCATGACGAGTATCCTTACTCCATCGAAGAGCGGTGCCCTTATGCCTTCAAGAAGGCTCCTGTTCACCACGGCATTCCGAAAGCCTGCCCCGCAGACTACTGAACCAAGCTCTGGCAGGAATACTTCCTCGTATTCCGAGAATACCTTCACGTTTTCCGGTAATGCAGCCTTTGCATACGGGCTTTGCGGTTCGTATGGATCGTGGTTTCCAGGCGATATGAATATGTGGCCGGGAAACCTGGAGAATACACTTGAAAGATAATCAACTGTAGATTTCCTTACCCTCGCTGAATCGAATATATCCCCTGCAAGCAGGAGCAGGTCAGCTTTTTCCCTGACAGCATGCGCTATCAGGCTTCCGACAGACTGAAGAAGCTCTTCTCTCCTCTGTTCTCTGAAATTACCCTTGTGCGATGAGAGAGGGCTGTCCAGATGGAAGTCGCCGGACTGCACGATTTTAACATTTCTCAATATGATCGACCTCCAAAATATAGAACTCCAGTTCTATTCAATTATAGCACAGCTCAGCGGGCATGGTGAAGCACGTCTGTAAAGGGACGGAAAAAAGGTGCAGCAGCTGCACCTTTTTGTGATAATCAGTTTTTTCAGTCTTTCCTGGTTTCGTAGGTAGATCCCGGTTCGCCGAAATGTCCGAATTTGATCCGAATCTTCAGGTCGTCCAGATTATATTTTTCCACCGGTATTTCAAGAGTTATAGTGTCATCTTCCTCTGTGATATGTGAAGCGGGCTTTTCCTTGTAGCCAAGCTCCACCAGTATGTCCTCTTCCCCCGTATCTTCCACATAGCTGAATGAGCTGTTTTTGTCAGTTTCTGCATCAGCGTGGTATTCAGGGCTGAGATCAACTTTAGCCTTTCCCTTTATGGAATCCAGGTCGATATAGTCCTCTCCTTCCCGTCCCCTGTAGTCATACGCATCGAGGAGGTCTCCTTTGTCACTCTCTATCAGCTCTATTGTCTCCGGCTCAGTATCAAGCTGTTTGAGTGCTTCCTCCAGAACCTCGGTTTCAGGCTTTCCGGAAGATGTTGGAATTGAGTCATCATATGACAAAGGTACACCCTCCATATAGGAGAAGTCATCAAGAAGGTTACCCTTCTTTTCCTCAGGTATGAGGATGCCGGTATCTGGCGTTTCAGGAGCGTCAGACATAGCTTCTTCAAGAACATCTTCATTGCTCATGACCGGAGCTGTAGGAATCTGGGTGTATACAGCCTCCTTCTCTTCATTCGGATCAGAATCGATGTTCAATGGAATTGAATCAGGCTGAGCAGGCGATGCAGCCGGCTCCGGACTGCTGTAGTCATCTCCACCGCTATAGCCGTAGGAATCAAGCAGATTGCCCCTGACTTCGACAGTCTCTGCAACCTCTGCCACAACAACGTCCCCTGCCCTGTCCAAAGCATCTTCCTCAACCGGACCAGCGTTCTTTTCCGTAACTGTCTCCACTGACTCGTCGTAGCCTCCCTCTTCAGCACCCTTATAGTCGAATGCATCGAGGAGATCGCCATTTTCCACTCTGTCAGGTGAGCTCACTTCCTGTTCATCAGTATCTGCCTCCAGGAGAGCTTCCTCTATGATTTCGGTGTCAGTCCTGGTAACTGATTCAGGAACAGAATCATCGTAAGAGATCTGTTCTTCGCCTTTGTACCCGAAGCCATCCAGCAGGTCTCCCCTTTCTGTATCGACTTCAGTCATATCTTCATCATCTCCGGGAATTTCCTTCAATGCTTCCTCCATGAACTCAGCCTCTGTGACTTCAGGCGATGTGGGTATCGAGTCCTCATAGGTCATTTCATCTTCAGCGTAGACTGCTTCGTCGTCTACATGCTCAGTTTCCTTGCTGCTGAACCCACCTTTCGCAGCATAGGCAACAAGCTCCTGAAGAGCGCTTATCAGCTCACCTTTCTTACCGAACCTGTAGCAGGTGTCCCTATAGACAAAACTGGGCTTCTTCTTTCCACCCTTGTAATCCATCGTCTTGATGGTAACATCCGGCACTTCATTTGCAATCCTTCTGATCAGCTTTTCAAAGTCCTTGTATCTTGGGTTAATGTAAATCTTCATCGCACACCTCCTATGATTCTGATTTGGCAGCCCTTTTCCTGTATTTTTCGAAACGCTTCCTTGTCTTCTCTATGAATTCTTCCTGTGAATTGAATGTTTCGCCACCGGTCAATGTCCTCACGTACTTGCCGTCTGGCATGAGCTCTTTCGACTTGACGTTGTCCCTCAGATTGAAGTCGATGATGCCTTTTAGCTTTTCCTTGCATTTCTTGTCCTGAACAGGCACCATGAGTTCAATTCGCTTGTTTAGGTTCCTTTCCATCCAGTCCGCTGATGAAATCAGCATGTCTTCATTTCCTCCGTTGAAGAAATAGAAAATCCTGGAGTGTTCTAGGAATCTTCCGACGATTGAGAAAACCCTGATGTTGTCACTGATTCCCTCTATTCCCGGCCTCAGGCAGCATATGCCTCTGATGATGAGCTTGATTTCCACTCCGTCCTGTGATGCCAGGTAGAGGTTCCTGATGATATCCCTGTCAACCAGAGAATTCATCTTGGCTACAATGAAAGCCCTCCTGCCCTGTCTGGCATTTCTTCGTTCATTCTCGATCCTGGTGATTAGGGAGCTGCGCATGTTATCAGGAGCCAGCGACACAACCTTCATCATGTGCGACTGGTATTGTCCTGAAAGCATGTTGAAGAGATCAGAAATGTCTGTAGCAAGATCCTCATTTGCACTGAACAAGCCTACATCAGAGTAAAGCCTTGCTGTGACATCGTTATAGTTTCCTGTGCCAACATGCACGTATCTCTTGATCTTGCTGTTTTCCCTTCTTACAATAAGTAACGCTTTGCAGTGTGTCTTCATCCCGACTATTCCATATATGACATGACACCCTGCCTTTTCAAGCCTCCGTGCCCAGACTATGTTGTTCTGCTCGTCAAACCTCGCCTTAAGCTCAACGAGTACGGTTACCTGCTTGCCGTTCTCTGCAGCTTCGGCCAGCGCCTCCACTATCGGTGACCTTCCGCTTACCCTGTACAAGGTCTGCTTTATTGCCAGGACATGAGGGTCAGAGGCTGCACTCTTTACAAATCTGACTATCGAATCGAATGAGTCATAGGGATGGTGTAGAAGCACATCCTGCTTTGAGATGCTCTGGAACATGTCTTCGCTGAAGGTAAGTTCAGGAACAGGAAGCGGCTTGGTCTCATCGAACTTCAGATGATCAAAGCCCTGCATGGAAGAAACCTTGAAAAGGTAGGTAAGGTCCAGCGGGCCGCTGATGCTGAAGATGCTGTCGAGTCCGAGCTCGAATTCTTCCCTCAGGTATCCGAGGAGGTTTTCAGAGACACCTCTTTCGACCTCCATCTTGATTACCCTTCCCCATTTCCTTTGCTTCAGGGTCTCCTTTATGACCTCAAGGAGGTCTTCTGCATCCTCTTCGTCATATTCAAGGTCTGCGTTCCTCGAGATCCTGTAGCATGAAAAATCAAGGATCTCATGGGAATTGAAGAGGTCCTTGAGGTTCATCTTTATTATGTCCTCAAGAAGCATGTAGCATTTCCTTCCAGGTTCTTCTGAAGGGATGTAATGATACCGGTCAAGGACTGATGGAACCTGTATCGTCCCTACAAATTCCCTTCCCTCGGGCTTTTTTTCCCTGAGCAGCATTGCGATGTTAAGCGAATTGTTCATTATAAGTGGAAATGGCCTTGATGAGTCGATCACCATGGGAGTAAGCACCGGGAATATGCTTTCCCAGTACAGGTCGCTTACGTACTCCCTCTGTCTGTCGGTAAGCTCGTTTTGCTTGAGAAAGCTGATTTTCAGGACAGAAAGCGCAGGAATGAGGTCTTTTACGTAGCACTCGTACAAGTCATCAATAAGGACCCTGGCCCTGTCATTGATGTCCTTGGCCTGTTCCATCGGAGTCCTTCCGGATGGATCCGTTCTATTGAGACCGGCATGGATCTGGTCTGACAGTGAGCCATATCGTATCATGTAGAACTCATCGAGGTTCGACACAACAATCGCAGCAAACTTGATCCTCTCGAAAAGCGGATTGTCTGTATTCCGCGCCTCGTCAAGGACCCTCTCGTTGAATTCGAGGAAGCTTATCTCCCGGTTTATGAAATTGCTGCTGGATAATACGACTTCAGACAAAAAAACCACCACCTAACTATCTATATTTTAATTATATAGCATCCAATGCCTATATGTTTCAGAATAATGCAAAATTAACACTCTGGATTCATTATTTTTGGGAATTACGGCTGATAGAATGAATATTCAGGTACATCATCCGACTATTTCAGACAGAAAAGGCTGGAATAGCGTATAATTAAAGGGAAATATCTATTTACAGGAAGGTGAACCGATGAGGCTGGGTATAATTGACATAGGCTCCAACTCGATGAGGCTTGTAATATATGAGGTCCAGGAAAAAAGCTACAAGATAATAGGCCAGATAAAGAGGTCGGCAAGACTTGGCCAGGGAATGGCAGACGGTTACCTGAATAAGGATAGGATGGATTACGCCATTTCTGCCCTTGAGAGCTTCAAAGGCTACCTTGATTCCAGGGAAACCAGGGAGATCATCGCCGTGGCTACTGAAGCTGTCAGGAGATCCAAAAACAAGGAAGAGTTCCTGTCAAGGGCGAAGATAGCCCTTGGACGTGAGATCAAGGTCCTTTCAGGCGAAGAGGAAGCTTTCTATGACTATTATGCTACAGTTAACACCCTTGACCTTCGGGACTGCCTGATGTTTGACATCGGAGGAAGCAGCATGGAGATAGTCCACATCGAAAACAGGATCCTTCAGGATTCAGTCTCCATACCTTTCGGCTCCATCTCGCTGACAGAGAAGTATAATCTCAAATCATCCCGCAAGAACGAGGCAAGGCTTTCAAAATTCCTCGAGAACAGCCTGAATGAAGTGCCCTGGCTTAAGAATGCAGCAGGACTGCCGCTCGTCGGAATCGGAGGATCAGTCCGTACACTCGGAAAGATCGACAGATACAGGAAAGATTACGCCATGTTCATCGCTCATAACTATTCCCTTGAAAAGCAGGATGTTGATGAGATATATTCCCTCGTCAGGGACTACATATGTGACAGCGGTAAAAAGGTCGCAGGCCTTGGCAGGGACAGGGAGGACATATTCATTGGGTCTGTCGCGGCAGTGGGAAAGCTGATGGAAACCACAGGCTCCAGGAAGCTTTTCGTTTCCGGTGCCGGAGTGAGGGACGGGCTGCTTTTCGAGTACATACTTGGTGGTAAAAAAAGGATCAGGAATGTTCTGGATTTTTCACTTGATAACATCATAAATATACACATGTACCATGACTACGAAGGCCGTGAGCTTTTCAGGCATGCATCAGCCATGTATGCTGCGCTTTGCAGGACTTACCCTTATCTTACAGGCAATGGCAAGGTTCTGAAGACAGCTGCTTACCTGTATGACATCGGAACCAGTCTCAATTATTTCCAGAGAGACAGGAATACGTTCTACAGCATATTGAACGCACCGATCAACGGGATATCACAGAAACAGATACTTATGGCTGCGGCAGCAGCGACAACAACAAGCAACAATGACATCCTCAGGGATTACTTCAGCAGGAAAATGCTGACTGACAGGGATATTGCCACCATAGAGAAGCTCGGCATGCTCATCAAGACAGCGGAGGCAATAAATCATGGCAGGCTTTCAAGCACAAGGATTACATCCTGCACAGTCAGTGAAAAGGCTCTGGAAATAACAGCAAGTGTCGCTGAGGACCCGAGATTCAAGGAAGAAGAGCTCGCATCACTCTCCTATCAGTTTAGAAAAGCCATAGGACTTGAGCTGAATGTCAGGTTTGAGAGGACTCGCTAAGGAAGACCGGACCAAAGCTCAGGAATGATTGGAATAGCATCATAATCTGAATATAATGTAAATGACCGGAATGAGCCTAAGGCAAATTCCGGTCATTTAGCAATATCCTATTTCCCGTTCTTTTCGTAAAGCTTTTTCTCGCAGATTTCTACTATTGTCTCAAGAGCCTTGACCCTGGCATACCTCTTGTCGTTTCCGTTAATGACGATCCATGGTGCAGTCTTCCTGTTGGTCTTGTCAATCATGTCATTGACAGCTTCAACATAGATATCCCACTTCTCCCTGTTTCTCCAGTCTTCGTCAGTTATCTTCCATACCTTGTTGGGGTCGGACTGCCTGTCCTCAAATCTCGTCAGCTGCTCTTCCTTGGAGATGTACAGGAAAAGCTTTATCACTATAGCACCGAAGTTGGTCTGGGACTCTTCGAAATCATTGATCTCCTGGTATGCCCTCGACCATTCCTGATTTGTGGCGAAGCCCTCCACCCTTTCAACCATAAGCCTGCCATACCAGGACCTGTCATAGATGGCTATGTAACCTGATTTAGGGATGGTTGTCCAGAATCTCCACAGGTAATTATGATTCCTTTCGGTTTCGTTGGGAGCTGCAGTCGTGTTTACAATGTACATCGTCGGGTCAAGAGGCTCAACCAGCCTCTTTATATTCCCGCCCTTTCCTCCTGCATCCCAGCCCTCATAGACCACGAAGAGAGGAACCTTCTTCTGGTACAGCGTATACTGCACCTCCCTCATCCTCTGCTGGAGGTCCTCGAGCTTTTCCCTGTAGTCCTTCTTTTCTATGGTTATGCACTTATCAAATCCGTCAAGTGCCCCATCTTTGGTTCCTTTGAATTTTCCGTCCCGCTCCTTCGGCTCTGAGGATTTCCTGTCATGCTCCGCAATCGCCTTTTCAAGAACAGAAGTCACTATCTTAAGCATTTCGTTGACAGCCCGTTCCCTTACGTCATACTCAATATGATGCCAAGGAGCCTCGCTGTGGTTTCCGTCCTTCAGCAGCTTTTTCATTTCCTGCTCATATCTCTCGTCGTTTTCAGCGTCATACTCCTGTGCTCTCCACATGGTCCTGGGATTTTCCCGCATCTTCCTCAGGTGCTCCATCTGCTTATCCTTTGAGATGTTCAGATAGAACTTTATAAGGACAGTGCCGTCATCGATCAGGGTCTTTTCGAAATCCCTTATTTCCTTTACCAGTGATTTTTTGTCCGTATATCTGTTCAGCTCGAACTTCTGGTTGATAAGCGCAATATACAGGGAGTACCAGCTTCTATAGTAGATGTTGATATTGCCATACGTTGGTGCGTTCACAGAGTACTGCCATAGAAGCGGTCTTCTGAGCTCATCTTCCGTAGGCTTGTGGGTTGCGTAGAAATCAGTATATCTTGCATCAAGTGCGAGCAGCAGCTCATTTGAAAGTCTTCCTTTTCCTGAAGCATGGACACCTTCAAATACGATCATTACAGGAATCTTCTTGGCCATGATAAGCCTCTGCAGATAGCCTGCCCGAACTACCAGTTCATCCTTTTCCTTCTTGAGCTCCTTGAAGTCTATGGTGGAAATTGCTGACATAACATCACCCCTCAAATTAGGTTCCTTTACATTAAGTTTAGCACCAAGTGAAAAGGTTTGCCCGACATATATGGATTTTTATCTTCAATATTGCTAATATTATATAAAATGCGGCGGGATGGTGACAAATTTTGGCGATGGAGATTCTAGTCAGGAAATGGAAAGAAATGGATATCGACCTGCTGTATGACGCAATGAGGGTCAGGCAGGAGGTTTTTGTAGTGGAACAGGATTGTGCATTCCTTGACCTTGATGGACTTGACAGGGAATGCATCCATGTCATGGTCAGGGAGGATGGGGAAATAGCGGCATATGCACGGATACTTCCATTTGAGGCAGACGGGTCCAGGTCGATCGGAAGGATACTTACATCAGGCTCCTTCAGAGGAAAGGGATACGGCAGGATCCTCATGGAGGAAGCTCTAAAGGCTGCCGGGCAAGGCCGTATAAGGATAGGTGCCCAGGTTCAGGCCATGGGGTTCTATTCATCACTTGGCTTCAAGAGGACAGATGCTGAAGAATACCTTGAAGATGGAATACCCCACGTTAAGATGATACTGGAGGAGAGTTTGAAATGAAGAGCTATGAAATGGTGAAAAGCACCAAGGAGAGAAAACCGAGGCAGTCATGGAACGAATATTTCATGAACCTTGCAAAGCTTGCGGGTGAAAGGTCATCCTGCGACAGGGCGAATGTGGGAGCGGTGATAGTCAACAGGGAGAACAGGATCATCGCAACCGGCTATAACGGCAGTGTAGGGAGAAAGACACCTCATTGCGACGAGGTTGGCCATACAATGAGAGATGGCCACTGCATAGCCACTCTGCACGCTGAGCTGAACTGCATCTCCTATTGCGCAAAAGAAGGGATTCCATTGAAGGATTCAGTCCTTTATGTGACACACTTCCCATGCCTGAACTGCACGAAGGCCCTTATTCAGTCAGGGATTACCAAGGTTTATTACCATGACGACTACAGGGTCGATGATTATGCACTTGAACTCCTTAAAATGAATGAAATAGGAATAGAGAAGCTCTGACGGGCTTCTCTATTCTTTACTGATCCTATTTCTTTCTTTCCTTTAGAAGCTTAAGCTGCTTTTCAAGCTCACCCTTCATAAGCTTTGTGAGCTCGCTTTCACCGATTTTATTGCCCTGATATTCACGTTCTGCAACCTTTACCATAACCTCTATGTAGGCATAGCCAAGGGCTGTCGTTATAAGTGCTGCGGTTGTGCCTGATATTAATCCGCCTACTATTGTGCCCGCTCCCGGGACAAGCTTCAGAAGGTTGGATACAAGTGTCCTTCCGGTTATTATGGCACCGGAGATGCCTGCGGCTGAAGACACAACCGAGGTTATGACCGCCTTGTCCATTGATATTCCGAATATGCTGGTTATCTTTGCAATCATAGCCACCTGACTTGAAGCCAGTATAGGTGCATCAGCGAAGGGAATAGGCGTGAAGCCCACCATGAAGGTCTCTGCAATGAAGCCCTTCGTCCACTTCCTCGCATACTCGGCCTTTTTACCGATGTCTACCTTCTGGGCGTTGATAAAAGCCTTTTCCGCATTCTCCGGTATGGCTTTAAGCGTCTCTCCGACAAGCCCTTCAAGTCCGAACGCAGGAACCTTGAAATCCCCGAAGTCGTATGGAGCGGCTATTACCCTCTGTACTCCCTCAATTCCAAGCGAAAGACCTTCGATATATTCCTTGAACATTGCGGAAGCCTTCTTGTCGAAGCTCTGGGTCAGGACTACGATTACCGGAGCCTCATCAGTCAGTTCCCTGATCCATTCTTCCTCGAACTTCTCGAGCCTGTTTGTGGCTGCGTTGATGCAGAACCACACGACATGAATGTCATCCCTGCCACCCTCAGTTGCCTTTAGCCTTGCGATTTCCTGATCTATTTCCCGTCTTACCTCCTGCTGGACTTCATTATCAAGCTCAAGGCCCCTGGTATCATAGAGGTTTATGGGAACGCCGTCCTTGCTTATTTTTTTCAGGTGCTTCGTTATGGGCCTTCCGACTCCTGTCCTTGCCAGGTTCTCCCTGAATATGTTGTTGATCAGGGTGCTCTTACCGGTGCCGGTCTTTCCTATGAGCATTATGTTTATCGGATCCATCTTCCGTATCTCTTCTTCAGTGAGGTTCACGACTTCCTTGACCACATTGAGTATGTCCAAAAACTCACCCCCTTGCTTTGATTATAAACCAATTAGGTCCAAATACAAAAGGGACTCCAAATCTGGAGTCCCGTGATGATTAATTTCCTATTATCCTTCTTGCGCCCATGTAATTGTTGTAGTATCTGAGAGTAGTTATCTCTACAGATTTTCCAGGTCTTGGAGCGTGGATCATCTGGTTGTTCCCTATGTATATTCCAACATGGGTTACCCTGCCGCCTGAACCGAAGTAAAGGAGGTCTCCCGGCTGCCTTTCAGCTACAGATTTGTAGGTTCCTACCTGTGCCTGCTCCCTGGATACCCTTGGAAGATTGACTCCGAAGTGCGCATATACGTACTTTGTGAAGCCTGAACAGTCGAATCCGGTGCTAGGTGTGTTTCCGCCCCATACATATCTGATTCCCAGGAAGTTGTAGGCATAGTTGACGATTGCACTTGAGGATGCCGATACGGTTCCCCTTGAAGCAGAGCTGCTTGACGCTGCCGCTGCCTGCCTTGCCGCTTCTCTTTCTCTGAGTACGCTTTTCGCCTTTTCGATGAGAGCGACTATCTGGTCATCTACCTTTTCAGTTATTACCTGGCTTCTTATTGCCCTTAGTGCCGTGATTGCGGCGTTGAGTTCGCTGTCTGAGCTGCTGGAGCTGTTTACAACTGATGAGTAATCTCCTATGAGGCCTGCTTCCTGCTGCTCGAGGCTTCCTCTGAGCTTCTTCTCTTCAGTCTCCATATCAGCAAGTACAACGTTGGTCTCGTCCTGCTTAACCTTTACAACTGCAAGGTCAGCCTCATTCTGAAGGTTGAGGTCGTTAAGTGTCGCTATCTCAGCCTGAAGGGCTTCCTTCTGGACCTCAAGGTCCGCCTTGAGTGCGTTTATCTCGTCAAGCATCTGCTTGTCGATCTTTGCGATCTTTATGATTGCATCTGCCCTTGCTATAAGGTCTGCAAGGCTCTCTGAGCCGAGGATGGCATCTATCAGGCCGGTATTGCCCTGCATGTACATGGCTCTGAGCCTGTCTCCATACTCCTGAGTCTTGATGTCCAGTTCAGCCTGGATGGCAGCTATTTCAGCTTCCTTGGCTGTAACCTTAGCCTGAACACCTGCAATCTGAGCTTTGGTATCATCTATTTTCACCATTATGTCAGTAATATCATCAAGTATTACATCAAGTTTCTCATGAAGGTCGTGTATCTTAGCCTCAATGGCTTCATATTCTGCCTGTGTGGTGTCGAGCTGCTGACTCTGTTCTGTGGTCAATGGATCTGCCATTACCGGTACTGAAGTACCGAACAGCAATACACTTGCCAGTATGGCCGCAGTCACTTTAAGTCTGATGTTCTTCATCATTACCCCCTGTAACATGTGCTTAATTGTTACATTTTCATTACAAATGAATTATATAGATGAAATGTGAAGAACTTATAAAGACTTTGATGAAAATTTGAACTCGATTTGTGAAACAGGCAAATTGAAGCTTGAATTCTTTGATTTTTATGTTGTTTTGGGAATGTAATGCAAATTTCCATGCATTATTCCAGTATCTCTCAAACTTATCCTGGAATACAGCCTATCAGCTGTTCCTTCGGAAATCCTTCCGCATTATCCTCATGGAATTGAGGATTGCGAGGAATGCGACACCGACATCTGCAAACACCGCCTGCCACATGGTCGCTTCTCCCAGTGCACCCAGCAGCATCACAAGGCCTTTGACTCCAAGAGCGAAGGCAATGTTCTGGTAAACTATGGTCCTGGTGTATGCTGCAATATCCATGCTGGTAGCGATCTTCATCGGGTCGTCATCCATTACAACCACATCTGCTGCCTCTATCGCAGCATCTGATCCCATTGCACCCATTGCAACACCGATATCAGCTCTTGCAAGCACCGGAGTGTCGTTTATGCCGTCACCGGCAAAAATCAGCTTCCTTCCCTTTCCAAGCTTCTCCTCAAGGATCCTCAGCTTGTCTTCTGGCATAAGCTGGTAATGCACCTCGTCAATACCCAGATCCGAAGCTGCAGACATGGCGTTTTCCCTGATGTCTCCGGTAAGCATCACAGTAGCTATGCCCCTCCTCTTCAGATGAGCTATGGTCTCTTTCGCATTGGCCTTAAGCCTGTCGGACAGTATTATGGTACCTATATGCTTTCCGTTCTTTGAAACGTGTATCCTTGTTCCCTGCAGGGAATCTTTTTCACTTTCGACCATTACCAGCCGAGAATTTCCTGCAAGGAAGACATCCCCGTCTGTAGTTGTCAGTGAAACTCCCATTCCCGGCAGCTCCTTAGCTTCTCTTATCATTGACCTGTCAACCTGCCCGCTGTAGGCATCCACAACGGACTTTGCTATAGGGTGAGGACTGGAAGATTCAGCGAGTGCTGCAAGGCCCATGAATTCGTGCCTGTCCATCTCGGTTACCACATCAGTTACCTCGAATACACCCTCCGTCAGTGTACCTGTCTTGTCGAACACCACAGTCCCCACTTCATTAAGGGCTTCAAGGAAATTACCTCCCTTTACAAGGATACCGTTCCTCGAAGATGCACCAATGCCTCCGAAAAATCCCAGCGGGATTGATATTACGAGTGCGCACGGGCATGATATGACAAGAAAAATCAAGGCCCTGTAAAGCCATGTGGAAAACGGGTCGCCTGTTACAAGCGGAGGTATGATAGCAAGTGCAGCTGCAAGTCCGACGACTATGGGAGTATATACCCTTGCGAATTTGGTAATGAATTGTTCGGTCTTCGCTTTGTTCATTGAAGCTTCCTGGACGATCCTCAGTATCTTCGAAACGGAGGACTCACCGAATGTCTTATCAACCCTTGCCTTCACCAGTCCTGAGATGTTTACGAATCCTGAAAGAAGGATATCTCCGGTATCAAGGTCCCTTGGCATTGATTCTCCGGTCATTACCCTGGTGTCAACAGAGGTCGAACCCTCAATGATTGTGGAGTCAAGAGGAACCTTCTCGCCTGGCCTTATGACTATGATGTCTCCAGGTACTAAGGCTTTGGGGTCAACCCTTCTCTCCTCTCCTTCAGACAAAAGGACAGCATAGTCCGGTCTTATCTTAAGGAGGCTGGTTATGCTCCTTCTGGAGCTCATTACTGCAATATCCTGGAATAGCTCACCTATCTGATAGAAAATCATTACAGCTGCACCCTCAGGGTACTCCCCGATAGCGAATGCGCCAACGGTCGCTATGGTCATCAGGAAATTTTCATCGAAGACATCCCCTCGGAGTATATTACGGACTGCCCGATAAAGCACCGGATACCCTGAAAGGATATATGCTGCAAGGAAAAGCGGAAGGCCTGCCGGACTGTCCTCGAAAAGGAAGCCTGCGGCAAAAAGCACAAGGGCCCCTCCCAAAGTCAGCTTTTCCTTTATAAGAGGATCTTTTTCTAACGGTTTGTTCTGCCTTGATTCTTCTTCATGCACCTTTACACCGGGCTCATGCCTGTTTATTATCTCCCTTGTTGCATCAACAGTCCCCTGGTCGAAACCATCTTCAAGTTCAAGGACCATTGTCCCCTTCATCACATTAAGGCTTGCAGAGCTTACGCTCCCGAGCCTTCTGACTTCATCTTCAATTTTTAATGCACAGTTCGGGCATACTTCGCCTTCGAGTATAAGTTCTTTTTTTACCATTATGCTCACTCCTCCATATGCGTGAATCCAAGGTCGAGGATCTTCTCAACATGTTCGTCCGACAGTGAATAATACATGATTTTTCCATCACGCCTGTTCTTCACCAGCCTTGCAGATTTAAGTCCTCTAAGCTGGTGGCTCACTGCAGATGACGACATTCCAAGAACGTAGGCCAGATCGCATACGCAAAGCTCCCTTCTCCTGAGAGCTGTGAGAATCCTTACTCGTGTCGGGTCTCCGAAGACCTTGAAGAAATCTGCCATCCCCAATATGACAGAGTCATCCGGAAGGCTTCCCTGTGCTTCATCTGCAAGCTCCTTGTGTATAAGAGTTATCTCGCATGTTTCCATATGATCACCTCGATTGAATGATTGCTCAATTGTTCAATTTAATATTACTCTTTCCGCGGCTTGATTTCAACATCCTTACGCATTTGCCAACCCTTTGCATATATATGTTCCGGTTGATATAATCTAAGTGAATGAGGTGATGTTTTATGAGCAAGATACTTATCATAGAGGACGAAAATTCGGTGCTCGAAGCGATCGCAGCATACTTGAGGAAGGAAGAATACGAGGTCTTCACTGCCGACCGCGGATACAAGGGGCTGGAATATGCAGGAGCCAATGACTTCGACCTTGTTATCCTTGACCTTATGCTGCCTGACATTTCAGGCGAGGAGGTCTGCAGGCGGATCAGGTCCAAATCAAGCGCATACATATTCATGCTGACAGCTAAGTCCAGCCTCGAGGACAGGATAAGAGGGCTTGAAATCGGAGCTGACGAATACCTGGTCAAGCCATTCTCCCCCAGGGAGCTTGTTGCAAGGGTCAATGCTCTGTTCAGACGCATAAAGGACGACAGCCAGACAGTCAACCTTTCATCATATGATGGCGGGGACCTGGTGATCGACAGGGACAGGCGTGAAGTAAAGGTGCGCGGCGAAGTCATACAGCTTACGCCAATCGAGTTCGACATCCTCGAGATACTATCTTCTAATCCGGGTATAGTACTATCAAGGGAGACGCTTATAGATAAGGTACTGGGTGCTGACTTTGAAGGAGTAGACAGGACGATCGACGTACATATCAAGAACATAAGGAAGAAAATCGAAGAGGATACCAAGAGCCCGAAATATATCATCACGGTATTCAAGCTTGGATACAAATTTGGCGGTGGAGATAATTGAAGTCTATTAAGTTCAGGCTTACACTGACAATCACCATATGCTCGCTTCTGTCTCTCCTTATAGCATATATAATGATAAACATAACCATCAATTCAAGGTTCAACAGCTACCTTGAGGTCAATCAGAACAAGAGAGATGAGAGAATAGTACAGGTATTCCGTGAAAATTACACAAGAGACGGGAGATGGACAGAGTATTCTGGGACGGTGCTTGTGAGAGAGGCTGAGATATCCAATTTCACACTTAGCCTTCTTGACTGGGACAGGAACCCCATTTGGACGATGGACCCATTGAAGATGATTGAAGCCCAGAAGCTTGAGAATCCGGCTAATCCGTTTACCATTGAACAGTATGTCCCTTACGAGATTCCTGTAAAGGTGGAGGACCAGATAGTCGGGTATGTTGTGATAGGCCAGTTCTCTTCGCTTATAATATCGCCGGATGACAGTAATTTCATTAATTCAATATCCTACAGCGTGTTCCTGTCGGCGATCATCGCAACCGCTGCGGTGCTTTTCATTGCCATGTTCTTTACAAGGCAATTTTCGGAGCCCATAGAAAAGATATCGAACATCGCATATAACCTTTCATCCGGTGAGCTTACTGCCAGGGTTAAGGATAAATCTGACGTCACTGAGATCGAAAAGCTCAGGCAAAGCATAAATACCCTTGGCGAGAAGCTGGACAGGCAGGATACCCTGAGAAGACGGCTGGTATCAGATGTTTCACATGAGCTGAGGAATCCACTGAACGTACTTCAGACGAACCTTGAGGCGATAATTGACGGTATACTGCCCGCTACCCCTGAGAGACTGCAGACGCTCAATTCGGAGGTCATAAGGTTCGGAAAGCTCATAGACAACCTTAACATACTTAAACAATTCGAATCAGAAAGCATGAAGGTCAGGATGCAGGAGCTGGACCTTGAGGAATTGCTTCAGGAAGTACATATCAATTTCCAGGGCGTTGCCAAGGACAAGAATATAAAGCTGAAGTTTGAACACCCAAGGCGGGGGAACTTCGCTATCATTGGTGATAAGCATTCCCTCAGCCAGGTAATGACAAACATTCTTCACAACGCGCTCAAGTTCACTCCAAGAAACGGAGAAATATCAATCAAGCTCTACAAGGATGCCAGCGATTGCTATGTCAGGATTAAGGACAATGGTATCGGTATTCCTAAGGATGAATTGCCTTATATATTCGAAAGGTTCTACAGGGTGGATAAGTCCAGGGAGGTTACTGAAGGCAGCGGAATCGGCCTGACCATAGTAAATAACATCGTCAAGCTTCATGGCGGAAAGATTACAGTGAACTCCGTGCTTGGAAAAGGAACCGTGTTCACCATCAGGTTCACATCTCTTGAGAGCATGAACACACTTAAGGAAACAAGGGATATGAGTCAGTCAGCAGATGAAGAGGATAAATAAAAAAACAGGCGCAATGCCTGTTTTTAATTTTTCCACTATTCCATTCATCGTAAAAACATTTGCTGATGCCTATGGTTTCTTGATTTCTATGGCCTTCAGCTTTTCAACCTTCTCAATCTCAGTGAGTATAGTCTTTATCTTGTCCCTCAGGCTTACTATTTCGTCAAGCCCTATCGGAAGATTGCAGGCTATGTTGTTTGGAACCGCTTCAGCTTCCTTAAGCATCTGCCTTCCCTTCTCAGTAAGGTGGATAATAAGGTTCCTCTCATCCTTCTTGTCTCTTGCCCTCAGAATGTTTCCATCCACTTCAAGCTTCTTGAGAAGAGGCGTAAGGGTTCCGGAATCAAGATTGAGCTTGCTGCCCAGCTCCTTAAGTGAAATGCCATCCTTCTCCCAGAGCACGATCATGACCAGATACTGTGTGTAGGTAAGTCCCAATGGCTCAAGGTATGGCCTGTATATTTTCGTAATCTCCCTAGAAAAAGCGTAAACCGCAAAGCAAAGCTGATTTTCCAGTTTCAATTCATCTATCATGATAAACCTCTCAAATCTTATTGTATTCAATTAAATTTTATCATGATATATTGTGGACGTCAACGATTATATGGGTTGCACAGTTCCTTCAGTGAATCATATCCCCTCGAAAAGCCTGGATGCAAGAAACTCGGGCAGGTTAGCCTCGCGTATCTTCCTTGCAGTGGATGACTTGTCATAGTCCCTTGTCCTGAAGAACACCTTTTTCAGGACATCGTCATACACAGCATAATGAGCCCTGGGTATCCTGTTTCTTGCCTGTCCTGCGCTACCCGGATTTATTATCACTGGTCGTTCGTCAAGGAACAGCACACTTTCTCCTGTCTTGAAGACCTCTATGCTTCCATCGCCGGACTCCCTGAAAATGCATGGTGTGTGAGTATGTCCGGTAAAAAGTGCCCGTATCCCCTTCCTCTTCATTATTGAGAAGGTGTTTTTCAGATGAACCGAATCCTTGTCCTCAGGGAAGACATAATTGAAATCAGATGGCTCATCGAGCAAAGTGTGGCAGATGGCAATATCTGAGACTTCCAATGACAACGGCAGTGATTTCATGTGCTCTAGATTTTCCAGCTTCATTGTTTTCAGAGCATGAAGTATGCCCTTACGGGCATTGCTTGAAAATATGAAGAGAGACTCCTGCCTGATAGCACCGCTCTCGTGGTTACCGAGTACGCCAAGTCCGCCGAGCTGCAGGAAGCGGTCATAGCATTTATCCGGTTCGGCTGCATAGCCTATGATGTCACCAAGAAAAAGCACTTTGTCATATTTCTCGTTGCCGAGTATCTCCTCAAGTGCTTCAGTATTGGAATGTATATCTCCGAGTATAAGGTACCTCATGTCAAATACCTCCGTACAATATGTCGTATCTGTCGTAGAAAAGACTGCCTGCAATGACCATGTCAAGCCTGTTCTTGTCAATGATGTCTACAAGTCTCCTCATAAGCTCGATATCGATGCTTTTCTCGACCTTGTTAATGAAGAGGACCCTTTTTCCACGAGCGCCCAGGAACAGTCCTTCAGGATTATCCACTATGGATTTCAGGTTCTCAAGTGTAACCATGCTGTAAATCCTGCTCCCTGTGATCTCGATGAACCTGTCCAGATGAAATATGTTATCGCTTTTGACCTCAAGGCCAAGAGCCTCTATGTCCAGGACCCCTACGGTCACATCTGTTGAACCAGGAACTCCAGCCTCACTCTGCCTGAATCCCTTAAGCGGCCTTCCCATTGAGTAGTCGCATTCGATTATCGAGTTGTCGAAATGCCCGGAAAGCCTGGCAACCTCTTCTTTTCCCAGCCCAAGGAGAAGGTTGTCTGGAGTCCTGCCGTTGCAGACTATATATATGCCGTTTTCGGACATGGCATCAAAGCTGTAGTCTTCCCTATACGAATAATCTATGAAGTCATACCTCGATTCATGAGGCTCATTGAACATTGTGGTGCTGGATACCAGTATCTTTTTCATTGGCCTTATATTTTCCAGCAGGCGGTATATGAGAGTGGTCTTGCCGCCTGCCCCTACCAATGCAATATTCTTGTATTTATCCAGCCTGAGTATATCGGAAAGCACATTCTCCACCTCCTTCGATGTACTAATTATACTACATCCAGACTTTACAGTCATTCGCATGGTCATAAGCATGAATATAATGGAATGATATTCATGCTATTGTTCAAGAAAAGCAAAAAAACCGCAAAATTGCGGTTTCTTGTGGCAGGGGTAGCAGGGCTCGAACCCACATTAACGGTTTTGGAGACCGTTGCTCTACCATTGAACTATACCCCTATATTGTGTCTCAAAAGGACTACGTTGATTAGTATACCATCAGGTGCGGCATCAAGTCAACACCGGAATTCGATTTTCCACTGATCTGAAATATCCCGGGAATCAGCCCGGGACCTGTCTCGGAAAGGGTCGCCTTTCCTGGGTGATATTGCTTAAGTTCAGGGAAATGAAGGGAAATGGAGATTTATAGAGGGAAATGGAGGTTTCATCAGGCAAACTTGTTTTTCAATTGAAACCGGTTTTGATTTAAATTGCTTTATGGGCTACAATCTCTTAAAACACAACGAGGAGATGATAGCGATGGATGCTTCGGGAATCTCTCTTTGCCGCGAGGTCGGATTTGATGATGCCATGGGTATCGCCGATTGGCTTGAGGACCCCGAGGTGCGGATGCACCTTAACGAATTGCCAGGAATAAGTGAGACCATAAGGGAAAAGGCACTAAACTGCCGGCTCCCCTCATATACGCCCCTCTTTTCATCGAGAGGACGTTTTTTTGTGATCAGACTTAATGGCAAAGCCATTGGATATGCAAACCTTTTGCAGAAAGGACCTGCTCACGAGGTAGTTATTGTAATTGGCAGAAAGGACATGTGGGGCAAGGGATACGGGAAAAATGCGCTTAAGAGGCTGCTCTCCCATGCCTTTCTTGAAATCAGGACCGATAAGGTCCTTGCCAAGATAAAGTCCCGGAACTCAAGGTCGCTCAATCTATTCAAGCATATCGGATTCAGTGAGTGCGGACCTGGTGAAGATACAGTATGCCTCGCAATGGATTTTACCGGATTCATGAAAAAAGCAGCATAAAGCATAAAATCACCCATGCTTCGGCATTGGGTGATTATTATTCTGAGTGTCTGATTAAGTAATTTGCTTATTACAGAGGATTGTAGAGGGAATTCAGCTCGCTCGCCTTCTGTGCCATCAGTTCCCTTAGGTCAGGAGTTAAGGCTTCTGCCTTCTTACCGAAGGTGAATAGCCATGATATGAACGCGTCTGAAATCTCTGCCTTGACCCTCGCAACGAACGTATCTTCTTTGACATCCTTTATAGTCAGGTCTACTCCGAATTTGTCGATTACAGCTGTTGTCAGTTCCTTTGAGAACCTGATTTCAACCGATTCTATCTTGCCAGTCATCATGCCGTGAAGGTTTCTGGTGTAGTCAGCGATGTTGAAGCTGTTCTTGTAGTCTGACACCTCCCTGAAATCACGCCTCTTCTCATCCAGGATCTCCACTTCGGTCATCCTGTCAATGTTGTAATGGGTGAGATTGTCGTATTTTGAGTTGTTCGCGACAAGGTAGTATTTGTCACTGGTCCATGTCAGAGCGTACGGGGAAAGCACGAACCTGTATCCATCGAACCTGAATTTTTTCTTCTTTTCTGTCGTATACTCCAGATATTTGAATCCAATCTTCCTGTTTGACTTTATTGCCTTGAGGATAAGGTCGATTGAACTGAAGACCTCATCATTTTCCGCCTTTATCCGCCCGGACAGATAGACTTCGGATTCAATGATTTTAGCATTCTTCTCGCTAAGCTCTTCAAGAAGCTTCCTTATGATTTCCTTTGATTTGTCCTTTGATATGAATCGGGCTGACTGGATGGAATCTACAAGTATCTTTATCTCCGGAAGAGAAAACCTTCTTTCCTCCAGGTAGTATCCATATTTTTCACCCCTGGTCATATGTACATCATAACCATAATCTCTGAGCATGTTGATATCTGCGTTGATCGACTTTCGTTCCGCTTGTATCTCAAGAGACTCCAGCCTGCTGATGATGTCACTCATCGAGAGTGTATTGTCCTTGTCAGTGTGTTTCTTCAGCATCTCCAGTATGTACAGCAGTTTAAGCTTGCTTGAACCCATTATCTCTGTCTCCCCCTATTGGAACGCTTCGATCACTTCCTTGAAATCACCCAGGTCAAGTCTTCTGTTGTCAAGGATATTGTAGCGATTGTCCAATGTGATTGCGTAGTCAGCATACCTCCTGACATTCTTTTCCTTGGATGGGTCCAGGTTTGAAACGACAACATAATAGAGCCAGCTTGATTTTGCAACCAGTCCCATATCTTCGGTTTTTTTACCAAGGCACTCCTCAAGCATTCTTGTTGCATCGATGAGCTTTGATGAGTCATGGTCTGCCTTGTAAGATATCCAGAGATCTCTTGCCATTTCATAGCATTCAAAATTTTCCAATACCTACACCTCCTGCATTCACATATATTATACCTCTATCTCGCAGATTTTCACGTGATTTGCAATATTTCAAAAAATGCTTCAAAATAAGTTCAAAAAAAAGAGCCATCGGCTCTTAATAAAGTCTATTGCTATTTTTCTTGAGGAACCTTTACCATCCTGTACGGGAGAAGGCTTTCAATGGAAGGAGCATCCTTCTCATAGACAGCTGCTATGGCCTGCCTGAACCTCTTAAGGTTTTCAGTGTATATTTCCTTTCGGTCCATTGAGTAATCATTGAGGATTACCTTTAAAGGTATGGCTTTGGAATTTCCGATTAACTCTGTTGCATTCTCGTACTCCGCATCCTTCGTGTAGATGAAGATAACCGCAGCATCAGCTTCATTCAGGAATCCCTTCTTGAAATCATCAAGAGTGATATGCTTGACATCGAAGCTGTTGAGGAGATACCTGAGCTCGTTTCCGGCAGAGACATATACTACATCGCTTGATCCAAGGTTCGCAGCCTCAATCCAGTCCTCAATCTCTTCTATCCTTTTCTTCTCATCAGCAAGGTTCTTATTATATAGGTCGCTTCTGAACGGGTCCTTTTCCATGAGCCCGAAGGCTATGTTTGAAATTGCGGTGATGTAGTTTGAGGGGCTTGAAAGATAATATGGATTGACCACATCGATCTGTGACCCTTGTGGCTTATATCCAAGCAAGTGAACTCCTCTTGAAATGTCTATTACTGAAACCTGGTTTTTTCTCATTACTTCAGAAAGCTTGCCTGAGAAAGGCTCATAGCTGGCCCCGAAATGGAAGAAGATATCAAGCTTCTCATCCTCGACGACAATATCATTTTCATTGAAATTATCCAGAACTGACTCATTTTCAACGATGACAGATGAGACATGAAGGTCTCCGGATATGGTTTTTACCATATCCTGTATCATCTTGTTTGATGCAAGTATGGTAAGTGTCTTGCCTTCCATAACATCCTCAGGTTCTTCCGGCTCTGAACAGCCAGCTAGTGCAAGCAGAAACGCGGACAATATTAGAATAATGATTTTTTTCAGCATTTCCACCTCTCCTTCAAAAAGTTCCATCCTTATTATATAATAATAGATGGACTTCAAGGTTTGAAGATTTTATTAAGGTTACGGTGACAAGATGCAAATTATAACAAAATCAGTCGAGGAGACTGTAGAAATAGGAAAAAGGCTCGGGATGAATGTAACAAGTGGTACAACTGTATGCCTTACAGGTGACCTCGGAACGGGCAAGACCCATTTTTCCAAAGGCTTCGCTGATGGTCTGGGTATAAAAGGGACTATTACATCCCCTACCTTTACACTCATTAACGAGTATTATGACGGAAGACTGCCGTTATTCCATTTTGATGTGTACAGGGTGCATGATGAGGAATCGGTGCTGGATCTTGGCTTCGAGGAGTATATATACGGCAATGGGGTTTGCCTTATCGAATGGGCTGACCTGATCGAAGGAATCCTCCCGGAGGAATTCATACACGTGAATATTGAGAAGACTGATAACGAAGATGAAAGGGTCATTACAATAAAGTCTGTCGGCGGCGAATTCGAATGGCTGAAGGAGATGAAAAATTGAACATACTATGTGCAGATACATCAACCAACAACTGTTCAATTGCAGTAATTACAGAGAACACTATGCTCGGCGAGATGGACATAAACTTCGACCTTCAGCACTCGGTACTGCTGATGCCTATGATAGAAGAGCTTATGGCAAAGCTAAGGCTGTCTCCGAAGGATATTGACGCCCTTTGCGTATCAAAGGGACCCGGTTCGTTTACTGGCCTCAGGATTGGTATGGCAGCTCTAAAGGGCATGGCCCTGGCACTGGGAAAGCCCATGTACTCGTCTACCAGCCTTGAAACACTTGCCTTTGGCGCATTTGGAGCAAAAGGCATAGTCTGTCCGATGCTCGATGCCCTGCGCGGCGCATACTATGCCGCCTTCTACAGGTTCGAGGATGGAAGGCTCATAGCCATGATGCAGCCAGAGGTCCTGACCCCAGAGGAAATAGCCAATAAGCTTAAGGATTTCAATGAAGAGGTGCTTGTCATGGGAGAGCTTAAGACAAAGGATCTTGAAGTCCTTACCTCAGCAGGGCTTAAAGTAGTCAAGGCTCCGCCAGCAATGGACATACCGAAGGCCTCAAATCTGGGTTACTGCATGCTGGACAGGATAATGAACGGTGATTCCGAAAATCCTGATGAGCTCGTACCGCTATATATAAGGAAGAGCCAGGCAGAGCATGAATACGAGAAAAAGAGAGGCAGATTGAATGGGTGATGTCGAGATAGCCGTCATGACGCCAACCCACATCGGGGATGTACATGCTATAAGCCTTTCCTCATTTCCTGTATCATGGTCAAGGGAGGATCTCCTGAAGGAAGTTTACAGCGAAAATTCTCTGAACCTTGTGGCGCTTGAGAACGGAAAGGTTTTAGGATACATCAACATATGGTATGTGTATGATGAGGCAGATGTCATTAACGTGGCGGTAAAGGAAGAATCCAGAAAGAGAGGAATAGGAAGGAAACTCATGCTGGAGGCTATAGGAAGGCTGAAGGACAAGGGCATCACTGACGTATACCTGGAGGTCAGGGTCTCAAACCTTCCGGCCCAGAGAATGTATGCATCCCTTGGCTTCTCAACCATTGGAGTCAGAAGGAAATATTACTCAAATGGAGAGGACGCATACAACATGCATCTTGAGACGTCTGGACAATAAAACACAGAAGCCCCGGTAACCGGGGCTTCTGCATGTAAAACAAATATTGGAGACTTCAGCTAAACGCTGTGGAGTCCTTTTCTGTTGAAGCCTGATTCCTTCTTAATGAGGAATGAGACCTTGCTAAACAGGAGTATGCTGACAAGTGATATTGCGGCTCCCTTTATTAGATTGAAAACCGGCAGTCCGAAGGTCACATAGCTCTTGAAGAATGAAGC
>DIWI01000027.1 GCA_002428415.1 Clostridiaceae bacterium UBA6110 | reverse complement strand
AGAATTTCAGTTACCACAATTATGCCACAGTATTCACTGAGGTTTAGGGGTATTATTGAATCAGAGAGATGGTATAGTTTCTTCAAGGGAAGCAGATAGCTTCAGAAAAGAAAGGGAGAGATGATGATGAACAAGAAAGTAATTGCAGCTGCAATGGCAGCGGTAATAGGAATCGGAGCAATGGCATTCTTCGGATCGAAGGCACTTGCGGCTGAAACTGAGACGGAGGTTCCACAGCAGAACCAGTTCTTCGGAAGAGGCGGAAAAAGCGGACGTGGCGGAATGATGTCAGGTGAGCGTGGAATGATGGGCGGACAGGCAGGTAACTATCAGGACCTGACTGATGCACAGATAGCAGACCTTCAGAAAATCAGGGAAGAGATGGTTGACCTCAGGGATGAGTTCTATGATGAGACTAAGGATGCAAGAGATGCTTTGGTAGGAGCGCTTGAAGATGCAGACAAGGCTAAGATACTTGAAGCATATCCTACATATACGACTCTGAAGAAAGCCAACATCGAGAAGCTGGAAGATCTCAGGAACAAGATGCATGAAATCCTCGGAGTCACAGATGTAACGCCAAGAGGACTTGAATTCATAGCTGAAGCTGATGCGCTTATAGCTGAGCTTAATGGTACAACTGACCAGACAGAGATCAAGAGCATAGCTGACGAGATCCTCGGACTCTTTGGCAGAGGCGGCGGCAGGGGCGGCAGAGGCGGCTTCAGAGGAGCTGGCTGCGGATTCTACAACGCACCGGACGGCGACCTTTAGAAACAAATAGCATGACAAATACCTCTGGTCTCCAGGGGTATTTTCTATATCACAGATGAAATGTGCTGGATAATGGTTTAGAATCAAGTAAAGATGTGAAATTATGGAGGTTGAAATGGGAAAGCTCATATATGCCGCAGATGATGAAGAGAATATCAGAAAACTCATACAGTCATTCCTTGAGAAGGAGGGCTATGAGGTTGTAACCTTCGGCGACGGGGAAGCCCTGCTTTCAGCCTTCAGGGAGAAGCCTTCAGACCTTGTGGTGCTTGATATCATGATGCCTGGAAGGGACGGCTTTGCCATCACTCAGGAGATTAGGAGCATCAGCAGGGTGCCGATCATCATACTTACTGCAAAGACCTCGGATGCAGATTTCATTGCAGGAATAACGCTTGGCAGCGATGACTACATGACCAAGCCATTCAGTCCGATGGCTCTTGTCATGAAGATCAGAGCGATGCTTAGAAGGGTGGAGCTGGACAGGGAAGACCAAGGCATCGAACAGTCAGTATTCCTTGACATAATGATAGAGAACCAGAAAAAGGAAGTAAAGGTCAGAGGCAAGAACGTTGACCTTGCCCCCAATGAATACAGCCTTCTAAAGTACCTGGTAGATAACCAGCACAGGGCGGTTTCAAGGGATGAGCTTCTTGATAAGGTATGGGGCTATGCTACTGCCGTTGAGACAAGGGTTACTGATGATACGATGAAGAGGTTAAGGAAGAAGATTTCAGACAGCGATGCCCAGATTGAGACAGTCTGGGGATTTGGCTTCAGGCTCAGAAAGAGGGATGCATGATGGCTAAAAGAGGCATCAGGACAAAGATACTTGTATATTTTTCAGCAGCAATGGCGCTGGTGCTAATCATGGTCGCAGTGGCCTTCGGCCTCGCCGGAAGGCAGTATTCCATTAACGAAGCCAAAAGGCAGCTTGAGGATGCATACGTGACAATATCCTCAAGGAACGGTATGGGTATGGGCCGTGGCATGAGGTCCATGGAATACTCGATGATGATCAGGCAGGGAAACGTCCTTTCAGATGTCGATGCGATAATCGTTGATAAGGACCTCGATATAGTACAGGAAAACACACTGACTGACAGGTCTGCCAGAATTGTCGCTGAAGCAGCCAAGGATAGCGGTGTATTGCTTGAAGAAAGTGAGACTACCAGGGTAAGCACTTCGGATGGAGCCTATTTTGTTAAGTCTGCGAAGCTTTCAGATACTGCGGACGAATATCTCCTCATGTACATCAGCATCACAAAGTTCCAGGGTATAACAGACCGATTCCAGGGGATCCTGAGGCTTGTAATATTGTTTGCACTTGCGATAACCGTAGCATTCGTCCTATTCCTCTCCAAGGGTATCGTGGAGCCCATATACAAGCTTCAGGGACTTTCGAGGAGAATAGGTAACGGGGATTTCACACATGAGGACTTCAATTTCAGCGAGAAGGAGCTTGCGGACCTGAATGTGAGCCTTAATGAGGCGTCAGCCAAGCTCTCTGATTATAACGAAGCCCAGAAGACCTTCTTCCAGAATGTCTCACATGAGCTTAAGACTCCACTCACATCCATAGAGGGTTATGCGGAGGGGATAAAGTATGGAGTGTTCACGCCAGAAGAGGCAAGCGATGTCATAGTTGCTGAAAGCGAAAAGCTGAACAGGCTTGTGGAGGACATTCTGTTCCTCTCCAAGATGGAATCAAGAGGTGAGGGGCATCAGGAAATGACCAGGAGCTTTCTTGATGACATAGTAATGGAATCCATAGATAGGACAGCTACATTCTTCAGGAAAAGCGGCAGGGAACTTTCGATTAACGTACTGGAGAAGGGAATGAAGGCAGATGTCGTTACAGAGGAGATACTAAGGGCTCTGGACAATATCCTGAACAATGCGGCCAGGTACTCAAAATCAAAGGTTCAGGTCTCCCTCACAAAGGAAGGCGCCTTCGGAGCAATCAGGATCAGGGATGATGGCGATGGGATTTCTGAAAAGGACCTTCCGCATATCTTTGAAAGGTTCTACAAGGGCAGGTCAGGAAGCCATGGGATTGGCCTCTCAATAGCAACCACTGCAGTCGAGAAGCATGGAGGCACCATAGAGGCAGGAAATACCGGGAATGGAGCAGTGTTTACTGTGAAGCTGCCATTAGTATAGATAAACAATCAAGGTCTGGAGATTTTTCCCCAGACCTTAATTTGTTGCTGTGGATAATCAAAATGCCATCCCCAGGCTATACCCTGTACTTGCAACAGGTTATCCACATATACTGCACTGATTTGTGTGGATAACTGTGGATAACTTTAAAATGGGAATCTGAATATCCTAAAGCATTTTGGGTTTCAAACTGCTTTCCATAGGATAGAAACAGCATCTCCACAAGTTATCCACAGGCACCTGTTAACAATGTTGAAAACTGAACAGATGTACTAATGGAGTTGGATTTTTATGGTGTATAGGTCTTCTCCGAATCCTTCAGGAGTGCCTCAAGTCCCTTGAGCTCCAGTGGGGATAGGTTCCTCCACTTTCCTGTCTCGAGGGATCCGAGGGTAATGTTCATGATCCTTATCCTTTTAAGTGAAACCACCCTGTAGCCCAGGTATTCTGTCATCCTTCTAATCTGCCTGTTCAGCCCCTGGGTAAGGATTATCCTGAAGGTGTCACGGCTTAGCCTCTCGACATGGCATTCCCTTGTGACTGTATCAAGGATGGGGACTCCACCTGACATCTTTTTGAGGAATGAGTCGTCAAAGGGTCTTTCTACCTTTACGATATATTCCTTCTCATGGTTGTTCCTGGCCCTGAGTATCTTATTCACTATGTCCCCGTCATTGGTCATAAGAATAAGGCCTTCTGAATCCTTGTCCAGCCTGCCTACAGGGAATATCCTCTCCTTGTGGTTCACGAAGTCAACAATGTTATTCCTTGTCTTTCTGTCTGTCGTGCATTCTATGCCTCTTGGCTTGTTGAGTGCGATGTAGACCATGGGCGGCTTCTTTGATACGGTCTTGCCATCTACAGTAATCTCGTCCTCAGAAGTTACCTTCATGCCCATGAGGGCGGGGCTTCCATTGACCTTCACCCTTCCCGCATCTATAAGGGCATCGGCCTCCCTGCGGGAACAGAAGCCTGTATCTGATATTGCCTTGTTGAGTCTTTTTTGTTCCATTTGATCACCATCTATAAATATTTTGCACAATTTAATTTATCAAAATTTAATCTTTGTACATTAGACAAATTTCATTACATAGTATACAATCATTTTAGGTGGAATGCACAATTATTTTGGCGGCCGATATGTCGCCACAGTTAAAATGGAGGGAAAGAGATGGAGAAGAAGGTTGTAATATATACTTCGCAGACATGCCCATACTGTGATCTTGCTAAGGAGTACTTCAACGAGCACGGGATATCGTACGAGGAGAAGAGCACGACTAAGCCTGAATTCAGGAAAGAGCTGATTGCACTTGGAGTTAGAAGCGTGCCGACTATTTTTGTTGATGACAAGTACATGGTAGGTTTTGAGGAAGGCGCATTCGAGGAGCTTTACAAGGGCTGATCGGGTAACTAAGAAATGACAAGGACTGTCTTATTGAAAGGCAGTCCTTTAATATTGCTATTTTGTCTGCGACTCTTCAATGCTCATCAGGTTGCCCAGATTGTTTATCTTGTACTTGAGCTGATAGCTTAAAAGCCTGTCATGGGTCCTGCCTGATGTGAAGAAGTCTGATGGCAGGGCTTCACCTGAAATGAGGATTGTAATCTCATCGCCTTCTCTGATGTATTCCTTGATATATGCCTGCTCGATTATCTCCCCAACAGCAGTATCAATATCCTTTCTGTCAAAGATTGCTCCTTCAAGCATGCTTGTTCCCCTGGTGTTTTCAGCCCTTGATGCCAGCATGGTGCCAAGTTCATTGAACTGAAGCTGAACAAGTCCTCCTGCTGATATCCTGACTGTTGTAGCTATGGTCTTTGACATGTTATTTGAAATGAGAAGGAAAATCGCAAGGAGTACCGTCAGGAGAATGAGCGGTATCCTCAGATGGTTCCTTGTATTTGCTACCCTTCCGTTAGTTATCTCGCCGATTCCAGAATCCGACCCGGTTATGGCCAGGAACTCTCCCTGGCTGGTAATTATCATGGTCTTGTCCTTGTGTTTCTTGAGGGCTATTCCTGTGAATATCCTCTGCTCCTTCTGGAAGCTGTCTTCCTGACCTTTTTCCGCGAACTGAAGATACCTGGTTACCAGTGGGTATTTGCCGCTGCAGAAAAGGAGGACATAGGCGGTGAGATACCGCTCATGCTTCTGGAGGGAGAATACAGGTTCCTCTACGACCTTTGAAATCTTCTTCAAAGGAAGCCTGCGCGATGAAAGAAAATCGTTTATAAGCGCGTCCTCAGTTGATACTATAAGCGCTATGTTAAGCAGAAGGTTCCGTGTCCTCTCATCAGGCACCGCCTGCGAGAGCTTCATCAGGCTGAGCTTGTGCTGGATGAATTCCCTTTTCATGAGGGAAATCTGCCGCTCCCTGCTCTCTATCTCGCTCTTGTGATAGATTTCCATGGCAGGGCGCTTCAGGAATATATATTTGTCTTTTTCAAGAATCCTGCCTTTCATCTGTCACCTCGGTGTCGTCTTAAGTGTAGAGTTTAATAGTGAAGTCTAAGTGATGCACTATGGCATACCCTGCAGACTTAAGTAGATTTTATCACAATTTAATGCACTATTGGCGCAATGGCATAAACATAATCATATTTTAAGATGAATACAGCGTCAGGTTCGTGATGTATAATGGAATGGTCTACAGAAAGTGAAGGGAGAATCAGTCTTGACATGGAAAAGGTATTAGAGAGAAAAAAGAGAAATAAGGCCGCATTGGCCATATTCAAGGTTATTTTCGTTCTGGTTGTGTTTGGAGCGGTGGGAGGCTACATATGGTCATCTGACTACTACAGGGCCTCAGTGACGGCTCTGGAGGCGCTTGAATCAGGAGCTGTGAATGAGAAGGGCGATATCGTGTTTGATGTGGAAGGCACTGGTAAAGGCGTAATAATATACCCGGGAGGCAAGGTCGACGAGAAGGCTTATGCGCTTCTGGCAAAGATCATCTCGGAACAGGGCTACGACGCATACGTTGCGAAAATGCCGCTTCGGCTTGCAATACTTGGAATCGGAAAAGCGGAAAGGATCATGGCTGAAAACACCGAGGTTACCGAATGGGTCATCATAGGCCATTCGCTTGGAGGTGTAGCTGCTTCAAGATTCATAGTAAGGAATCCTGATGGTGTGAAGGGGCTCGTTCTTCTTGCCTCATATCCTGACGAAAAGACAGACCTCTCTGACCTCGGAATAACGGTTTACTCGCTTCTTGGCACAGAAGACAGGATAGTTGACAGAGCAGCGCTTGATTCTGCTGATACAAGGCTTGGAGAGGGTCTTGTGAGTGTAGAGGTTCCTGGCGGGAACCACAGCTACTTCGCGAACTATGGAGTTCAGGATGGCGACGGGGAAGCCTCCATCGGCTATGGGATGCAGCAGAGCCTTGTGGTTAAGGCCGTTTCAGACATATTTGCACCGGCGCCGTCAGGTGAGTGACAATGAGTCGCCGATTTTGCTAAAGATGGTTGATGTTTTGTCAAAAAAGATAGTTAAAAATTAACAATGTAAGTTTAATAGTGTTCGATAATTGGATTTTTTGTATTTATTTAAAAATCCTGAAATTTCTTTGATAAAAATGTGCACAAGTATGCAGATAATATGGTATTATATCGTTAATAAATTATCTAACATAGGGGTGTAAGATGGACAAAAAGAGAGACATATCAATGGCAGTCATAAAGAGATTGCCAAAGTATTACAGACATCTGGCTGAACTTCTCAGGAACGACGTTGACAGGATTTCATCAAAGGAGCTAAGCGATAAGATAGGTTTCACCGCATCACAGATAAGGCAGGACTTCAACTGCTTTGGTGGATTCGGACAGCAGGGCTACGGATACAATGTAAAGGAGCTCTACAACGAGATAGGAAAGATACTCGGTACAGACAAGGAGTATAATACGATTATAGTCGGTGCCGGAAACATAGGTCAGGCAATAGCCAACTACTCGAGATTCGAGAAGGTAGGCTTCAACCTGAAGGGTATCTTCGATACCAATCCCAAGCTGATAGGCGTAAGGATAAAGGACATTGAAATTGAGGATGTTGACAACATCGATAACTTCCTCTCCAAGAATTCCATAGATATCGGGATAATCTGCGTGCCAGCCAACACTGCACAGAAGATAGCTGATTCCTTCGTATCAAATGGAATCAAGGGAATCTGGAACTTCGCTCCGGTTGACCTTGATGTTCCTGAGGACGTATCTGTCGAGAACGTTCATCTCCTTGAAAGCATGCTGACTCTTGTTTATCTCATGAACGAGCAGAAGGCGAAGTAAGAATATTGAAGTCAATGGACAGGCTGGAATTGTGCGATTCCACCTGTCTTTTTATGTTCTTAATAGTTGCTTTTGTGGCAACTTGACACTTCTGTCAAGAAATACTTATGTTACTGTAAAGTAATGAGTAACAGCGATTAAATAGGAAAATTGTCAAAACTGTAGTCAAATCGCTTAAAAAGTCGTAAAATTTATTGATAACGGGTATTCTTTGCATAATGCTGCAATTATTGTGTAAAGGTTTAGCGTGGTAGAATAAAGTATCAAGGGATAAGGGGTAGTGTGATGTATCTTATAACAAAAAAGGAAGAGCTTACTGAAAACATCTATTGGATGGATGTGTGCGCACCAAGGGTTGCAAAGTCAGCAAAGCCGGGACAGTTTCTGATTGTCAAGGCCGGGGAAAAGGGCGAGAGGATACCGCTTACGATCTGCGACTATGACAGGGAACAGGGAACCGTGTCCATAGTCTTCCAGACACTTGGCGATTCGACGAAGAAGATTGCCGCTCTCAATGAAGGTGAATATCTGCATGATTTCGTGGGTCCTCTCGGGAATCCTTCGGAATTTGTATGTGAAGACGTGGAGGAGCTAAGGAAGAAGAAGATATTGTTCGTTGCCGGAGGAGTCGGAACCGCTCCTGTATATCCGCAGATCAAGTTCCTTCACAAGATGGGCGTGGATGTGGATGTCGTGCTTGGAACCAAGAGCAAATCGACACTGATACTTGAGGAAAAGATGAAGGGTGCCTGTACGAACCTTTACATATGCACAGATGACGGAAGCTACGGATTCAAGGGAATGGTTACAGACCGCATAAAGGCGCTTGTGGAGAACGAGGGAAAGAGCTATGACGTCTGCGTAGCCATAGGTCCGATGATCATGATGAAGTTTGTGGCAAAGCTCACCAAGGAGCTTGGCATACATACTATAGTTTCACTTAATCCGATAATGGTTGACGGAACCGGCATGTGCGGAGCCTGCAGGGTTACAATCGACGGAAAGGTAAAGTTTGCCTGCGTGGACGGACCTGAGTTTGACGGTCATCTTATAGATTTCGATGAAGCCATGAGGCGTCAGGCGATGTACAAGACAGTTGAAGGCAAGAAGGTAATTCTTGCAGAGAACAAGGAAAGAGAGCACAAGGAAAAGTGTGACTATACGGAGGCTTTGAATGAGACTAAATAAGGTACCGGTAAGGGAACAGGACCCGGAGGTAAGGAAAAGGAACTTCAACGAGGTAAGCTTCGGCTACAATATGGAAGAGGCTATGTCTGAGGCTGAAAGATGCCTGAACTGCAAGAAGCCGAAATGCGTGCCTGCCTGCCCGGTGGCTATAGACATCCCCGGATTCATCAGGGAGCTCAAGGACGGTAATGTGGGTGAGGCTGCAAAGGTGATTGCAAGGTCAAGCTGCCTTCCTGCGGTATGCGGAAGGGTATGCCCTCAGGAAGAGCAGTGCGAGGGCGACTGCATAGTAGGATTAAGAGGAGAAGCCGTGAACATCGGCAAGCTTGAGAGATTCGTTGCTGACTGGTCAAGGCAGAACAACATAGAGTTCACAGAAAAGCAGCCGGCGAACGGCATGAAGGTAGCGGTCATAGGCAGCGGCCCTGCAGGGCTTTCCTGCGCAGGAGACCTTGCGAAGATGGGCTACGACGTAACCATATTCGAAGCGCTTCATGAGCCGGGAGGAGTCCTAGTCTATGGGATCCCTGAGTTCAGGCTTCCGAAGGAAGCAGTAGTAAGGGAAGAGATCAACCTTCTCAAGAAGCTTGGAGTAAAGCTTGAGACGAACGTCATAATCGGAAGGACGGTTACCATAGAGGAGCTGTTCAAGGATGAGGATTTCAAGGCTGTGTTTGTAGGCTCAGGAGCAGGTCTTCCGAAGTTCATGGGAATACCGGGAGAGAACTCCAACGGAGTCATGTCAGCCAATGAATACCTTACAAGGGCAAACCTGATGAAGGCATTCAGGAACGACTACGACACGCCTATTACCATGGGCAAGAAGGTCGCTGTGGTAGGAGCAGGAAACGTGGCGATGGATTCTGCCAGGACTGCTGTCAGACTTGGAGCTGAAGCCTACATAGTCTACAGGAGATCTGAGAAGGAGATTCCGGCAAGGATAGAGGAAGTCCACCATGCAAAGGAGGAGGGTGTAATATTCAACCTTCTTGTCAATCCGGTGGCGATACTGGCAGATGAAAAGGGCTGGGTCAAGGGACTGAGATGCGTAAGGATGGAGCTTGGAGAGCCTGATGAGTCAGGCAGAAGAAGGCCTGTTGAGATGAAGGGCTCGGAATTCGATATCGAGTGCGACAGCGTGATAATGAGCCTTGGAACAAGTCCTAATCCGCTGATAGCTTCAACCACTGAAGGTATTAACACAAACAGGCATGGTTGCATACTCATAGACGAGGCTTCAGGCGAGTCATCCAGGGAAGGCATATTTGCAGGCGGCGATGCGGTCACAGGCTCTGCTACGGTTATCCTCGCAATGAGCGCAGGAAGAAAGGCAGCAGCCGGAATAGACAAGTACATCAAAGAGAAGTACATGAGGTAACAATGGACTATAATCATCTGGAGCCGTCTGAAGGCGGGCTTAAGCTCATAGGGGTCAGGAATTTCAAGCCGAAGCACATATTCGAATGCGGACAGTGCTTCAGGTGGGATATGGTTAAAGAGGGCAGGTACCTTGGCATAGTAAGGGGAAAGGTCCTGGAGGTCAGCGAGGATGAAACTGGTATTTTCCTTCACAATGTGACTGAGGAGGATTTCAGGGACATCTTTGAGGACTACTTCGACCTTAAGAGGGAGTACGGACCGATAAAGGATGAGTTGTCGAAGGATCCGCTCCTGAAGGAATCGGTGGAATTCGGACACGGAATCAGGATCCTTAACCAGGAGCCGTTTGAGACACTGATATCCTTCATAATATCAGCGAACAATGGAATACCAAGGATAAAGGCTGCCGTTGCGAAGATTTCAGAACAGTGGGGAACACCGCTGTCATACAATGGAAGCACCTACTATACCTTCCCAAGTCCTATGCAGCTGTCAAAGGCTTCAGAAGCGGACCTGAGAGGGATAGGCATAGGCTTCAGGGCAAAGTATGTCCACAGGACAGTGAGGGCTGTATACGAGGCTGAGTGTCTTGAAAGGGAATCCCTGACAAGGAAGCTTTCTGACGATGAAGCTCTGAGCCTTGAACAAAGCCTGGACAGGATAGCATCACTTCCCCACAAGCTTTGCCACAATTCGCTGCAGTGCTTTGAAGGTGTTGGCCCCAAGGTTGCTGACTGTATAATGCTCTTTTCAATGGGCAAACAGGAAGCCTTCCCTGTGGACGTATGGGTTAAAAAAGCCATGAGCTACTTCTACAAGGCTCCTGAAATGTCGCTTCCAAAGACCCGGGAGTTCGGCCAGGACAAGTTTGGAAGCCTGTCAGGCTTCGCGCAGCAGTACCTATTCTACAATGCCAGAGAAAATAAGGTGAAGGTCGAGTAGGATACGTCGCATGATAGAGATATAAACCGAGTAAAGAATGATTTTGTTGAAGAATTGTAAAATGATAATGGAGCATCCTATTTGGATGCTCCATTCAATTTTCACCATTATTTTGATTTTTGCTATTTCAGCATGAAGTTCCTTGGATCGTAGCTTATCCTCTCATCCTTGCCCTTCCTAAAGCCGATTACAAGTTGAAGGATTGCAAGAATGAGGATCAGGCCGATGATCAGGAACGCCTCCTGCATGAAGAACCATTCAGGCAATATGTTTATTATCGGGTCGACTGCAGGGTCGAAGAGCCAGAAGTCATTGGAGAACGCCAGCTCATGGAACACCACGAAAGCAGTGGAGAAGTCCAGTATGAAGGGGATGGCCAATGAGAAGGGTATGAGGACTGTCAGCAGTCCCGACCACTTCATGTAGCCAAGGCTCTTCTTTCTTTTAAAGCCGATGAAGAAGGCAATAGAAAGAATGAGGGTAATTGTCATGGCCCAGAATACCTTGTTGAATATGAGCCTGACCTCATAGAAGTGGAACTCACCGTTATCAGACATTGGGATTCCTTCAAGGACAAGCTTGTCAGGTCCGAGAGGGCTCTGGTAGTCGATTAGTATGTCGTAGTTGGTCCTTATGGTCTCCTGGGTATACTTGGGATTTTCAGCAGCTATCTTTGGTATCTGAAGATAGTAGGCAGGCCTGAAATTAAGGACTGCTACCACTGAGAAGGTCACTATGAAAATTGCAAGTGTCAGAGCCGCAATCGCAGCTGTAAGTCTCTTCATAAAAGCACCTCAAAAAGCATGGCAGGGACATCTTCCCTTCCTTGCCAGAATATTTCCTGTTACACGATATTATATCAGAAAAGTGTTAACAATATGAAGAAAGTGAGCCTCGAATATATTTGGAGTATTTCTTGGTTTTGATGAAAGCTAATGTTCACAGACCATAGCTGCAGATGGCTGTGGCCAATTTGCAAGATGACAACATGTTTTTAATGCTCAAAAGGCATGGTAAACTATATAATATAGGTATTTTAATAAAATATAGCTTTCTGCTAAGATGATTTTGAGACAAGGAGGGTTTAAAATGAACCTGTTATCCAAAATCATCGAACCCAAAAAGCAAATAGACGAGAGCAGAAAGCTGTTTTCGAACCAATATCTGAAGAACCTTATACTGCCTCTGTTCATTGAACAGCTGCTGGTCATGTCGGTGGGAATCGCTGACACCCTGATGGTAAGCTATGCAGGTGAATCGGCTGTTTCAGGAGTGTCGCTCGTCAATATGTTCTATACCATTTTTATCTATATATTTACAGCCCTCGCTTCCGGAGGAGCCGTAGTCGTAAGCCACTATGTGGGGAGCAGGGACAAGGAAAACGGCAGCCTTGCTGCCAGTCAGATCATAACACTCGCAACACTGGTTTCTGCAGCTTCCACCATACTCGTTCTTCTGTTCAACAGACAGATACTTCAGCTGCTTTTCGGCAGCGTCGACAGCGCCGTAATGGAAGCAAGCATAATTTACCTTAGGATCTCAGCATACTCGTTTATCGCTCTCGCCTTGTACAATGTTGGCGCAGCGCTTTTCAGAAGTATGGGGATGACAAGGGTGACGATGTTCATATCGCTTCTTATGAACATCATAAATGTCATAGGAAATGCGATCGGTATATTCGTGCTTAAGGCAGGAGTTGCAGGTGTTGCCTGGCCCTCGTTCATCTCAAGGGTCTTTGCCGCTGCTGTCATCATTGCGTTATGCTTTTCAAAAAGCAATGCAGTTACTTTAAGCCTTCAGCATATCTTCAGCTGGAGCAGGACCATGATAAAAAGGATACTTGGGATTGCGGTACCAAACAGCATAGAAAGCGGATTGTTTCAGCTGGCGAAGGTTGCACTCTCAAGCATCACCGCCCTGTTCGGAACAAGTCAGATAGCAGCAAACGGAGTTGCACAGAGCTTCTGGTCCCTGGCAGCGCTGGTAGGCATCGCCATGGCACCTGCATTCATAACAGTTGTCGGTCAGAGCATGGGTGCTAAGGATACTGAGGCTGCGGATTATTACATGACGAAGCTTCTGAAGATAACCTTCGTGTCTTCAGTATTGTGGAATGGAGCCATACTTATTGCAACTCCACTTATCCTCAGGCTTTATGACCTGCCGGCTTCGACGAAGCAGCTGGTGTTCATCCTTGTGCTTATCCACAACATCTTCAATTCAGTTGCGTTTCCTCTGGCAGCGCCGTTCTCCAACGGACTGAGGGCTGCAGGGGATGTCAAATATACAATGTACGTTTCCCTGTTCACTACTGTCGTGGTCAGAGTCGTATTATCTGTCATTCTGGGAATATGGCTGAACCTTGGAGTTATTGGAATCGCTTTTGCAATGGCAGGGGACTGGTGCATAAGGGCTCTTCTAATGTACCATAGGTATAGAGGCGGTAAATGGAAATCATTCAGGCTTATCTGAGAAGGAAGGTGCTTTATGGATATCCGGGTTCTGAAATATTTTCTCGCTGTAGCAAGTGCTGGCAACATTACAAAGGCAGCAGAGTCTCTCCATATAACCCAGCCGACTTTGAGCCGCCAGCTCATGGAGCTGGAGGAGGAGCTTGGAACACAATTGTTTACAAGGGGTAAAAGGAATATTTCACTTACTGACAGCGGAATCATTTTCCAGCAGAGGGTAAGGGAAATAATGCTGCTTCTGGACAAGGCTGAAAGGGAAATTTCCGACCAGAACCAGCTGGTGGGAGGGGTTGTTTCAGTAGGCTGCGTTGAATCCATGGCATCATTCGTTTTGCCTGAAGTGATGACTGAGTTAATGGAAAAGTATCCTCTGGTCACGTATGAAATCTATACGGCAGACGGGGACGACATACGGGAGAAGCTGGACTCGGGTGCCTTGGATATTGGTATCCTGGTTGAGCCTGTTGAAACGTCAAAGTATGAGTTCATGAGGCTGCCGATTCACGACAGATGGGGACTGGTTATGCGTAATGACGATCCTCTGGCAGGAAAGGAATCCATCGACTTATCTGATTTGTCTGGAATGCCGCTAATCTTACCAAGGCGTACCATTGTGAAGGATGAAATAGCAAATTGGCTTGGAACAGGCAGTGACCAGCTTAATGTGGTCGCGACAATAAACCTTCAGACAAACGCTATGCTGCTCGCTGAAAGAAAACTTGGATATATAGTCTGTATAGGGGGAGCTTATCTTATAAGACCAAGCGATAAGCTGAAGTTCATTCCATTTGAGCCTGAAAAGATATCCGGGCATGTTGTCGCATGGAAGAAGAACCGTATTTTCAATTCAGCCACCAGGTTGTTTGTAGAACAGATCAGACAAATTGCCAATGCAGGACTGGATACAGGTAATGTAAAGTAATCAGGAAGATATAAATGACTTTAGTCGCGAAATTTTGAGAGCAATTCATAAGCTATAGGAAGGAGAATGGAAATGGGGAAGATACAGGCTAAGGCACCAAAAACCATAAGATTCGATGAGTCTGCATTTGGCAGTATAAACGACACGGAGGTCCGATGGCTGGGAAATGCAGGGGCATTCATCAACAGCAGGGGAACTACAATAATGATAGACCCGCTGCTTAAGGGCTTCGACATGCCGCTTCTGATTGAGATGCCGATAGGAACAGAAGAGATTCCAAGGCTTGACGCAATACTTATAACCCATAGTGACAATGACCATTTCAGCAGGGTGACTTGCATGGAAATCGCGCCTGTAGTCAGAGAATTCCATGCACCACACTATGTGGCTTCACTGATGAAGGAAATGTCCATAGACGGGAAGGGTCATGACATTCATGAAGCCTTCGAGGTCGGGAATATAAAGGTGACGCTAACGCATGCTGACCATGCATGGCAGAACGAGTATCCCAAGTACAAGACCAGGGAATTCAAGATGGAGGATTACTGCGGCTTCTGGCTGGATACTCCGGATGGAAGCATATGGGCGGTTGGTGATTCAAGGCTTTTAGAGGAGCAGCTGAACATGCCGGCACCTGACGTGATGCTGTTCGATTTCTCAGACAGCGCCTGGCACATAGGCTTTGAAGGGGCGGTGAGGCTTGCTGACGCATATCCTGAATCAAAGCTTATACTTTGGCACTGGGGAAGCGTAGATGCTCCAAACATGAAGGAATTTAACGGAGACCCGGCAGACCTTGCGGCAAGGATCACAAATCCCGAGAGGATCATTGTCCTTGCTCCAGGCGAAGCCTACAGGATGCATGAAGCATAGCTGAAATCCCGAAAGACTCAGTTAGTATAAATAGTGGAACTATTTCCCTGCTTCAGTCAAACTCTGAGGCAGGGAATTGTTCCGTTTTTGTTCGTTTTTCTGTGTAGAATTAATCAGAAATTAATACAAGACTCTTGAAATTTGGCACGAGTGAATTATAATAAAAAGGTAGGTATTAGCACTCGGTCAAAGTGAGTGCTAACAAATTTTACTTCTGGAGGTATTTGAAACATGATAAAACCATTAGCAGACAGGGTAGTCATCAAGAGGCTTGAAGCTGAAGAGACTACAAAATCAGGAATAGTCCTTACAGGGTCAGCGAAAGAAAAGCCTCAGGAGGCTGTTGTAGTTGCTGTAGGCCCAGGTGGCTATGTGGATGGAAACAAGGTTGATATGGAAGTCAAGGTAGGAGACAAGGTCCTGTTTTCAAAGTATGCAGGAACTGAAATCAAGCATCAGGGCGAGGAAGTAATAATCGTAAGGCAGAGCGACATTCTGGCGATAGTGGAGTAGGAGGAATAAAATGGCGAAGAAGATTATACTTGGAGAAGAAGCAAGAAGATCCATGCAAAAAGGCGTGGACATACTGGCAAATACTGTAAAGGTGACTCTCGGGCCTAAGGGCAGAAATGTCATACTTGAGAAGAAATTCGGTTCACCGCTCATAACAAACGATGGTGTGACAATTGCAAGAGAGATCGAGCTCGAAGACGGATTCGAGAACATGGGAGCTCAGCTTGTAAAGGAAGTTGCGACCAAGACCAATGACATAGCAGGAGACGGAACCACGACTGCTACAGTCCTTGCACAGTCGATCATAAAGGAAGGTCTCAAGAATGTAACTGCAGGAGCCAACCCAATGCTCATAAGACAGGGCATAAAGATGGCTGTTGACAAGGCGGTTGAAGAGATAAGGAACCAGTCCATAGCCATAAGGGGTAAAGAGGACATCGCAAGGGTTGCGGCAGTTTCAGCATCAGACGAAGAAATCGGAATCCTCATATCCGACGCAATGGAAAGAGTCGGAGCTGAAGGAGTCATAACCGTTGAAGAATCAAGGTCCATGGTTACTGAGCTTGAAGTGGTTGAAGGAATGCAGTTTGACAGAGGCTATGTATCAGCATACATGGCAACTGACACTGAGAAGATGGAAGCGGTCCTTGACGACCCTTACATACTCATAACTGACAAGAAGATCTCAAACATTCAGGAGATACTTCCTGTACTTGAGCAGATAGTTCAGCAGGGCAAGAAGCTTCTCATAATTGCTGAGGACATCGAGGGAGAGGCTATCGCAACTCTCGTGGTCAACAAGCTCAGAGGCACATTCATATGTGTAGGAGTTAAGGCACCTGGCTTCGGCGACAGAAGGAAGGAAATGCTTCAGGACATCGCGATTCTTACAGGCGGAAAGGTAATTTCAGAGGAGCTCGGAAGAGAACTCAAGGAAGCTACCATTGACATGCTTGGAAGAGCTGAGAGCGTAAGAGTAAGCAAGGACAACACTGTACTTGTCAACGGACATGGAGACAAGAGTGAAATCCAGAACAGGATAGCTCAGATAAAGAGCCAGCATGAGGAATCAACCTCAGACTTCGACAGGGAAAAGCTCCAGGAAAGGCTTGCAAAGCTTGCAGGCGGAGTGGCAGTAATCAAGGTTGGAGCAGCGACTGAGACTGAGCTCAAGGAAAAGAAGCTCAGGCTTGAAGACGCACTTTCAGCTACAAAGGCTGCAGTTGAGGAAGGAATCGTTGCAGGAGGCGGAACTGCCTATGCTAACGTAATTCCAAAGCTTGCCGGACTTACTCATCCGAACCCTGAGATAAATGTGGGAATCGACATAATCAGAAGAGCTCTCGAAGAGCCACTAAGGCAGATAGTTACCAACGCAGGTCTTGAGGGCAGCGTTGTAATAGAGAAGGTAATGCACAGCGAGCCTGGAATAGGATTCAACGTACTCACTGAAAAGTACGTTGACATGATTCAGGAAGGAATCGTTGACCCTACTAAGGTAACAAGGTCAGCGCTCCAGAACGCTGCATCAGTAGCTGCGACATTCCTCACAACCGAGGGTGCGGTAGTAGACATCAAGGAGCCAACACCTCCTATGCCGGCAGGTGGAATGGACGGAATGTACTAAACCTTCCAATAAATAATCAATGACAAAGGGATGCGCGAGCATCCCTTTTGTTTCGTCAATATTTTCAACTATCGTCAATTAGTAATAACTGGTAAGGAAGTATTATATTTTTTAGTGGAAAAATACAATAGCAATTACTTTAATTTGTAGGTTACTGTTGTACCGCTGCCGATTTTCTGGACAATATTCTTAGCTGTGAAGCTATTCAAAATTCTCAAGGTTTTTGACTTTTCAAATCCTGTTTTCATGCTTATCTCTTTTCTTGAAAGCCCTAATTCATTTTTTAATAAGTCATAGACAATGAGTTCATCCTTAGATAAATCAAACTTGTCAACTTTTATTAGAGGCAATGCTATCCTAATTCGATTTTCGCTTACATCAAAACTAGGCTTAGTTAGGCTATGGGCGTATTGCTCGTTTATTCTTGTTATTCCTGTTCCAAATTTTTCGATTATGTTTAGTCTGTTAAATACACCTGCAATGATTGGATTTCTTAAAACAGAAATATTACCATATAAGTATTCGTTTTGAGAAATACCTGCTGGTAATCCTCCAGGTGAATTTATTTCAATTTTGTCATCATACATTGCTATTTGAATATATGAGTTAGTATCCCAAACCCTATGAACGATTGCATTTGCCAACGATTCTCTAAAGGCTTCTCGCGGAATTAGTTCTTTTCTTGTTCTGATATAGCCATCTATCTCTTCGTAAAGATAATATTGCTCAAAAATTTCTATTACTCTATCAAATTGAGTCAACAGAGATTTTTTGTTGATGGTCTCTCTGTATAGAATCGTATTGATATTTTTCCCGAACCTTACGACATCAATACCCGAAAATGATAATTCGTTATTATCCGCTAACAATTCTCCTGCAATATTGTAATAACCCTCCTTGCTGTATAGGTTAAGGGTCCTTAAAATATCTAAATTTATCTTTTCTATGCCAACCTCCTTCTTTAGTTTAGTCTCCAACTCTTTATAGCTTAAATCTTGAGAAGATGCTTTTCTTTCTTCGTAATCAATATTGATACCATCCATTGCCAGTCTTCTAAGTTCGAATCTATCGACCTCAACAGTTGAAGTGTCTGCTCTTTTATAAGATTTACCCTGGTAATAGTAGGGTGTATCTTTGCCTTTTTTAACTTCAACATGAATAATCTTCTTACCCGCTATATCATTGACTCTTATATCAAAATTAGGAATCGGAGTTATTGAGTCATTTATCATATTCTCAATTCGTAAGGATTCTTCTTTTGCATTGTCTATACCGATCAAATTGGCATCATCATCGATTCCAAAAATAATTTCACCATCATTATAATTTGCATATGCACAGACTGTTTTTAAAAAAGTTCTTGTTACTTCTCTTTTGAACTCCAGGTTATAGCTTTCCCTAGTTTCCACAATGCTTCCCCCCAAATTATATTAGCTTAATTTTACCATTTAAGTTTTGTTTTTGCAACGGTCGGTCTATCGTTTCATCTATCGTTGCATTTTGAGGCGATAATACATCTATCGTTGCACATCGATCTGCAACAATGGAAATCCAGCAATGAAGTGCGTATGATTTTAGTCTTAGAGTATTGATTAGATTCGACGTTAAATTTCAGTCTCTTTATACTCATTCCTATTCAAAAAAGGATGAAATAAACAATGGGAAATTTGAGGTAACCTCCATATTAAAATGTTTGTTCCTCCCTCTTCCTCAGCATAATGTTGGTACCAAAACAAAAAGGGAGGAATATCAATGAAAAGACTGAAAAGGATGAAGGGCTTCACTCTGGTGGAGATGCTGGTGGTCATCGCAATTTCAGGAGTGCTTCTGGCAATCTCTGCGCCCAAGTACAACGGGCTTGTGGAGAAGGCTGAGAGCATTCAGGAGCTGTCGGTCAAGAGGGAGATTGTCATGCTGGTCGATACCTACAACGCGCTGAATGCAACTGACATCGCAGAGGATGACACCATGACGGAAATTGAAGCTCTAACTGGAATAAGCCCGGACCTGAAGGACATACTATCAAAGCAAGATGAGGCTTTTGGGTTGATTACAGTCGCAGAACTCAGGACTGCACTCTCTACACCCTGATAGATGATGCTGAGACAGTTGTCACTGTCAGCTATCTCTACGCTTGCAGCATGCTTATCAGGGGCTCTTATACTGTTTAAGGATGGAAATGAGGTGAAGAAGGCGGCAATAGCCGCCATCTTCGCATCATCCATGATTCTCAACCATGTTTCCGGAATTGAGGGCATGGAGGTTGTGTTTTCATCTGTACTGCTTGTCAGTGCCATAACGGATGCACATACAGGGGAGGTGCACTCGCTGCCTATGTGGCTTCTGTTTCCGGCAGCTGTAGCAGGTTTCATTGTGAGGAAGAGCTATGTTGCTGCATTGTTCGGATTCCTCGTGTGGATATACAGGAAGGACAGGAGGCTCTCCTACTGGTTCGGTGAGGGAGACCTGTATATATTGGCAGCAATTGCCATGATGTACGGGACAGGAGTGTTCAGGGCAATGGCGATTGGTGCTGCCCTTGCTCTACTATGGTGCCTTGTGAGGAAAAGCCGAGAGGCATACTTCATACCTTTTCTTTATCTGGGACTAATGTTCTCAAGGATGGAGATAACAGATTCTATATTCTACTTCTTCATATGAAAAATGCCTTCGTAGCTTAGCTTACGAAGGCATTTTTCTAGATGAGATATTCTTCCATTATCGCGAGAACTCCGTCATCGTTGTTGGAAGGCGCGGTGAAACTCGCGGCTTCCTTGACCCTTTGTATGGCGTTGTCCATGGCGTAGCTGAATTTTGCTTTGCCTAACATCTCTATGTCGTTGCCATTGTCACCGAATACCATGGTTTCATCAGGGGTCACTCCAAGCCTTTCTTGCAGGTATGCTATGGCAGTGCCCTTGTTTATGCCCTTCTTCATGATGTCTACATTGTTCTTTGCAGTAGCTACAGCGACCATGGACTCGCCGACTATTTCCTGGAGTATGGGAGCGTAGTGGACTGCATCATTGTCTTCAGTTATTACTGTAAACTTTAGTATCTCATCCTGAAGTCCATTCAGGGTTTCCATAACCTTAAGCCTGTGGAAGAACTTATTTATGTGGCTTGCGGTCTCTTCTTTGACTCCGGAAATGTATGCTGATTCCTTTCCGCATACTACAAGGGCTACTCCGTCCAATGATTGTATCGCATCTATCGCCTTATCAGTTATTTCCTTCTCTATTGCTGTGTTGAATACAGGCTCTGTTCCCTTTACAAGGAAGTTCCCGTTTTCTGCAGCGAACCATATCTCATCCATCTTATCCTTAAAGAAGCTTCTTATCTGGTAGTACTGGTTACCTGAAGCGACTACAAAATATATTCCGGCTTCCTTCATGCGATTGAATAGGGCATCAAAGCGTTCCCTGTCATAGGTCATGTCTGACCTCAGGAAGGTTCCGTCCATATCTGTAACAACAAGCTTTATCATTCAATTCACCTCTCCCATGATTATATCAGCCCAAACTTCCATGATGGATAAATTCTCAGAATCTGGAAAACAAAACCGTGTAAACCATTGCGGTGCCAAGCTTTACGGATTTTAAGGATTGAGGGTTCAAAATATGAAGGATTCGATTTAATGCTTGTGTAAATTTACAACTTTTCTTGCATGGCTTCAATTGACATGGTACAGGTACATGGATATAATTAAGTTTAAAATTAAATAGATAACTTTACTCATATATGTTCTGGATAAGGCAGGACGTCTCTACAAGGAACCATTCAAATTCCTGTCTATGAGTGATAGAAGCTGTATCTTATGGCATGCTGTCACTTGTTGACGGTATGCCATTTTAATTTTGAGGAGGAAACCGACTTGAACAAGATTGTCAAAACCGCTTATACCTTTGATGATGTGCTTCTTTTACCCCATAAATCCGAGGTACTTCCAAAGGATGTTTCCCTGAAGACAAAGCTCACAGCAACTCTCGAGCTTAACATCCCTCTCATGAGCGCAGGTATGGATACAGTCACTGAATCTTCGATGGCGATAGCAATAGCCAGGGAAGGCGGAATCGGTATAATCCACAAGAACATGTCAATTGAGGAGCAGGCGCATGAGGTAGACAGGGTAAAGAGGCAGGAGAACGGTGTAATCACTGATCCATTCTTCCTCAGACCTGACAACACCCTTGAGGATGCAAAGTCGCTGATGGCAAGATACAGAATAAGCGGAGTGCCCATAGTAGTAGACAGCAAGCTGGTCGGTATAGTCACCAACAGGGACCTGGTATTTGAGACAGATGATACAAGGCTTATTGATGAAGTCATGACGAAGGAAGGACTTGTTACGGCTCTTGAGGGGACAACCCTTGATGAAGCCAAGGAAATCCTCAAGAAGAACAAGATCGAGAAGCTTCCGCTTGTCGACAAGGACAACAATCTTAAGGGCCTGATAACGATCAAGGACATCGAGAAGATAAAGAGGTTCCCGAATTCAGCCAAGGATTCAAGGGGCAGGCTGCTCTGCGGAGCTGCGGTAGGTGTTACTGACAATCTGCTTGACAGGGTTGCTGCTCTGGTCAAAGCACAGGTGGATGTGGTAGCATTAGATACGGCACATGGCCATTCACAGGGTGTCATGGATGCGGTGAAGAAAATCAAGGCCGCTTTCCCGAGCCTTCAGGTAATCGCCGGAAACGTGGCGACTGCTGAGGCGTGCGAGGACCTTATAGCTGCAGGGGCTGACTGCATAAAGGTCGGCATAGGGCCTGGATCCATCTGTACGACAAGAGTCGTTTCAGGAGTGGGTGTACCACAGCTTACAGCTGTAATGGACTGTGTCGAGGTATGCAGCAAATACGGAATCCCTGTCATTGCTGATGGTGGAATCAAGTTCTCAGGAGATATAGTCAAAGCGCTTGCTGCTGGAGCCAAGGTCGTAATGGCCGGATCCATACTTGCAGGATGTGAGGAATCACCGGGAGAAATGGAGATTTACCAGGGCAGGAACTATAAGGTATACAGAGGAATGGGCTCCCTTGCTTCAATGAAGAAGGGCTCAGGAGACAGGTATTTCCAGGAGAACGCAAAGAAGCTTGTTCCTGAGGGAGTCGAAGGAAGAGTCGCATACAAGGGATATGTTTCAGAGACAATATTCCAGCTCATGGGCGGAGTAAGGTCAGGAATGGGCTACCTTGGAGCTGAGAACCTTGAGGCTCTTGAGAGGAATGCAAGATTCGTTGTCCAGACTTCAAGCGGATTGAAGGAAAGCCATCCGCATGACATCTACATTACAAAGGAAGCACCGAACTACAGCAACGCAGATTTATAGGAGGTCCCATGGAACAGAAGGGAATCGTAGTCATCGACTTCGGAGGTCAGTACAATCAGTTAATAGCAAGAAGAGTCAGGGAGGCTGGTGTATTCAGCGAACTGATACCAAACAGAACGCCTGTGGATGAGATTAGGAAGAAGAATCCGGTGGGCATAATACTGACAGGAGGTCCTAACTCGGTCAATGCTGAAGGGTCAATGACCATCAGCAGTGAGATTTTCGAGCTTGGAGTCCCGGTTCTCGGAATATGCTACGGCCATCAGCTGATGACAAAGCTCCTGGGAGGAGAAGTTGTCAGAGGTGACGTCAAGGAATACGGCAAGACCGAGATAAAGTTCGAGGAAGGCACAACTCTGTTCAATGGACTCAAGAAGGAATCCATAGTATGGATGAGCCACGGGGATACGGTACACAGGGCTCCTGAAGGCTTCCGGATAACAGCCTCTACCAGAGACTGCGAAGTTGCGGGTATGGAGAATGTTGAGAGAAAGCTATACGGAATCCAGTTCCATCCTGAGGTGGTCCATACCGAGCTTGGAACCGAAATCCTTGAAAACTTTATACACAACATCTGCAAGGCTGAGAAGACCTGGGAGATGAAGGATTATGGCGACATGAAGATCAGAGAGGTCAAGGAGCTTGCAGGAGATTCGAAGGTCATCTGCGCGCTTTCAGGCGGAGTTGATTCATCGGTTGCTGCTGTCCTTGTCCACAAGGCCATAGGCAAGAACCTTACCTGCATATTCGTTGACCACGGTCTCCTGAGGAAAGATGAAGGAGACATGGTCGAGGAGATATTCAGGAAGAGATTTTCGATGAACCTCATAAGAGTAAATGCTGAAGAAAGGTTCCTTTCAAAGCTCAAGGGTGTATCAGACCCTGAGAGAAAGAGAAAGATAATCGGTGAGGAGTTCATAAGGGTATTCGAAGAAGAGGCCAACAAGCTTGGCGATATAGACTACCTTGTACAGGGAACAATATATCCTGACGTAGTTGAGTCAGGTACAGGAACCTCAGCAGTGATTAAGAGCCACCACAACGTGGGAGGACTTCCTGAAGACATGAAGCTGAAGCTCATAGAGCCACTAAGGGAGCTGTTCAAGGATGAGGTCAGGAAGCTTGGAGAAGAGCTTGGGATACCACACGACCTTGTATACAGGCAGCCATTCCCGGGACCTGGTCTTGGAATCAGGGTTCTCGGAGAACTGACCGAGGAGAAGCTCCACATAGTAAGGGAAGCTGATGCTATATACAGGGAAGAGATAGCAAAGGCTCATCTTGATGAGACCATCTGGCAGTATTTCGCAGCTCTTCCAAACGTAAGGTCAGTTGGAGTAATGGGAGACGAAAGGACATATTCGCATATGATCGTCCTCAGGGCTGTCAACTCCATCGACGGCATGACTTCAGACTGGTCAAGGATCCCATACGATGTCCTCGACATCGTAAGCAGAAGGATAGTCAACGAGGTAAAGGGAGTAAACAGGGTAGTTTACGACATAACCTCGAAGCCGCCTGCAACAATAGAATTCGAATAAACTACGAATACGCTGAAAGCCAGTAAAATCTGGCCTTCAGCGTTATTTTTTTCCTGAAACAAGGAATGAAAACAAAGACAGCCAGGCTATCGAAATTGTGGAATCGCAAGGAATGAAAATGCAAAACCGCAATGAATAAGGTAAGCTGTTGAGAGGAGTTTCAAAAGGCTGCAGAAAGCCTGATAAGATTGAGCAGGAAATTGCTGATGATCCACAAGGTAGGGAGCCTTCGGCACTTTGTGTCATATGCGGTATGTCAGCCGCAGCATATAGGAGGAAAGATGGGGTGTATGTGATTCCAATTACGGCGTTAAGAGCATGAAGCACAAAAATTGTATTGGCTCATGGAAAGCTTGAATACCCGGAATCTGGAGAATCAGACCGCGCAGGCCAATAGATTATGGTATTGAAGAAACAGCGGCACCACCAGCTTTTCAGCCGGTGGTGCCGTTAACGTCCATACAATTTTTTAGGGAAATGTGGTTAGTGTCAGATAAGCCCGAAATGCACGAAGGCATTATACAGGCCGTCATTGTCGACATCGGTGGTGACGAAGTCGGCAGCTTTCTTTGCCTCATCACCGCCGCTTCCCATGCAGCAGCTCTGTGCGCAATACTCAAACATGGGTATGTCAATGTTCGCATCCCCGAAGGCTATAGTGTCCTCTGCATCAGCACCAAGGTGCTCCAGAAGCTGATGGACTGCGTTTGCCTTGTCTATTCCTTTGACTCCAAGATCGCCGAACAGAGGATGCTCCCCCTTTCCTCCCCAGGTGTTTGCCTTAAGGTCTGGGAACTCGGTACGGGCATCAAGGAAATCCTTGTAGCTGGAAAGGATGAAGCTGACCTTGTTAAGGTCATCCCTGTATAGCTCGCCGCCGAAGATCATTTCCGGAAAAGCTTTGCGTACCGTCATGGAGGTGGCATCCTCATTTCCTTTTCCTGCGGAATATTCCTGGATAACAGGTTCTCCTACCTCCTCAAAGCGTTCGCTTGCATAGAGGCCGCTGTTCGATTCAAGATAGAATTCAAGTTTACGTGCATGGAGCCAGTCTACTATCCGCTTTGCCTGCTCAGGTGTGATCCTCTGGTGCATGACAACGTAGCTGTCATCCTCAACGTAGCTGCCATTGCCTCCTATCATCCCGTCAAGGCCGATGTCCCATATGTTCTGGTATACCTCGGACCTGCTCCTTCCTGTGCAGATATAGACGCGGTGACCGTTTTTTCGTGCAGCCCGTATAGCCTTGACTGCGCTTTCCGGAATGTTGTTCTCATAATCTACAAGAGTACCGTCAACATCGATGAAGAGAATCTTCTTTTCGCCCATCTCCTATCCTCCGTTCCTTTATGGTCATGATTTTATTTTATCCCTGTTTCTCCTCTAATTATATGTCATTACCTATGGATAAGGCTTGTTAAGATTCAGTGAATGGAAACACCATAAAGATAGATAATTGAAAGGCTTTTTAAACCGTAAGCTTCTGGGCATAGGACTTTAGTCCAGGCTTATATGGTAAGGACACGTGATATAAGGACCAAGAAATTTAGAGTTTTTTAGGGATACTATGGTATGATTTAGTATATGTATATGTAGAAATCAGACATTAATGCAATTGTTTAACTTTAAAGAAAGGAGTAATGATTCATTTGCAATCTGCTGAAGCCAGGAAAAATGAAGTAAGGGTCAGCGTGACTGCTGAGGCCAGGGATTTTGTATTGTCAAAGGGTGGAGCCTGCTATGTCAACGAGGGTGGAATACACGGATGCTGCACAGGTGCCGCTCCCATACTGACGGCATATGTCGGAGCTCCCAAAGATTTGACGAGGTTCACTTTGGTGGAGACTGACGGTATAAAGGTATATGTTGACAGGAAATATGTCGGCAGAAATACTGTAAGGATTTCCCTCGACAACATAATCATGATCAAGAGATTATATGCGGAAGCTGGGGTTAGCGAAGAATAGACTGACCCTCGTTTGGATAAACTATAATTTATTAGAGCGGAGGATTTGGGATGAAAGTAAACATTACTAAGGAAGCAAGGGATTTCATAATGCAAAAGGGTGGAGTCGTCTATGTCAACGAGGCGAATTCCCAGGGCTGCTTCAGCGGAGCTACGCCCATACTTTCAATATATGTAGGCAAGCCTAAGGACACGACAAGGTTCGAGCTCGTTGAGGACGAAGGCGCCAGCGTATACGTTGACAGGAGATATGTAATAAGGAATGTCATAAACATCTCGCTCGACAACATACTGATGATAAAGAAGCTCTATGTCGAGGCTAAGAGCGTAGAGGAATAGACACCCTGCACCTCATTGAGAATTGTTATCAATAATTCACAGGCTTTTAAAATTGCGTACATATTGGAATGAATTATGGATGCTACAATGATTATGATGGAGGAGATATAACCATCCATCAATAGCCTGAAAAAAGAGGTGCTTGAAATGAGGATCAAAATTTCACCTGAGGCAATGGATTTCATAGTCGAAAAGGGTAACAACGTATATATAGTGGTCGCCAATGCGATGGGTCGCATTGCATGGGTCCACCCTGTGCCAAGCATATATCTGGGGGTTCCGAAGCATTCTGAACGGTTCGTGAAATATGAGAAGGACGGGGTGAACCTGTATATTGACATGAGGTATCCGCTCAAGGACGAGATAAGGATAACTCTTGACAAGATCTTCAATGTAAGGAAGCTCTATGCCGAGGGCAGGCTTGTAGAAAGCCTGTTCAACACTGCCTGACCTTAAGGCCCAGGCAAGTGGTTTGTTTCCTGCGATATTGTGGCTGAAGCTGAAAGCTTCAGCCATTGAAGTTAGTCCTTGCTGCAATTAGAAGAGCCTATCTGGTGTTATCTTGCGTCGCTTTTGTTAATCGAATGTACACAGAATCAAAACATTTTGATGGTATAATTTTTAAAAACAAGGAGGCGATTTCTTTGAGTATCGAGGACATCAAGAAGAAGGCTGGAATCATAAAGAAGCACGACGATATTGATACCAATGTCGATGTCAACAAGATCATCGAGCATAGCGAAGTCACCAGGGAGAAGGTTAGTCCAGCAGGGATAAGCCATGACAACAGCTTCATGCACAAGGAGAAATCCACTGCACAGAAGAAGAGAGGGAAATAAAAGAAAATGGAGGCCAGATGATTCTGGCCTTTCTTAATGGGTGGTAACATGCATAAGATATGGAATTTGAGCGATGTTGAAAGGGTCCTCGCAGAGACAGGTGATAAGGCGGGTCTTGCTACTAAGGGGATACCTGTGAGCATTAGCGACAGGATGGAGAAGACTATGGGCTCTTTCGTCTTCAAGGAAAAGGACGGAAAAATCAAAGCCCATGAGTTCAAGTTTTCGGCAAGGCTCCTGTCGGGGGAATTCGACGAGGAGATTGTGAAGAATGTGATCATACATGAATATGCACATTTTTACGCCAATGTGACCAGTGGAAAGAACAATGGCCATAATGCAGTATTCAAGAATGTATGCAGGTCTCTCGGGATACCCGATGACACCCTTTTTACAGCACCCGGGACAAGGGTCATAAGAAAGAAGGGCTACAAGCTGGTATGCTCGAGCTGCGGAGAAACTGTTGCAGTGAGAAGGCACAGGGATGCCGCAGTGGATATAGTGAAGTACAAGATTTCAGGCTGCTGTGAAGCGAAAATAAAGGCCATGACGGGCTATTTCTGATGAATGGTCTTGTTTCGTTGAAAATCCTTTCAGCTTGGCGTAAAATTGAATCAGGTGGCTGAAAAAAATGTAACAAAGTATCAGCAGGTTCAGCCATTGAAATAACCATAAGATAAAATAAAGGTTGGTGTGAGTATGTTAAAAGTCGATCTTTCAAAACTTCAGGGATTCATCAATCCGGACGAACTCGAAAAGCTTGAACCAATGGTCAGGGCAGCGCACAAGCTGGTTAAGGAAAAATCAGGTGCAGGAAATGACTTTCTTGGATGGGTAGACCTTCCTGAGGACTATGACAAGGAAGAATTTGCCAGGATAAAGAAGGCTGCGGAGAAGATCAAGGGCGATTCAGACGTGCTTGTTGTTATCGGAATTGGCGGTTCTTACCTTGGAGCCAAAGCGGCAGTAGAGATGCTTAACCATGGCTTCCACAACATGCTACCGAAGGAGAAGAGGAAGGCTCCTCAGATATTCTTCCTTGGGCAGAACCTGTCAGGAGCTTACCTTAACCAGGTTCTTGAGATGATTGAAGGGAAAGACCTTTCTGTCAACGTAATATCCAAATCAGGAACGACTACAGAGCCTGCAGTTGCCTTCAGGATAATGAAGGACTACATGGAGAAGAAGTACGGCAAGGAAGAGGCTGCAAAGAGGATCTATGCCACAACAGACAGGGCAAGGGGAGCTCTCAAGACACTTGCTGCAGCTGAAGGCTATGAGACCTTCGTGGTTCCGGATGATGTAGGCGGAAGGTTCACAGTACTCACTGCAGTAGGACTTCTTCCGATAGCTGCAGCTGGAATAGACATAGATGCGATGATGGGCGGAGCAAGGGCTGCAAGGAATGACTACTCCTCAGAGAACCTGAAGGACAACGAATGCCTGCAGTATGCGGCAGCAAGATGCGCACTTTATTACAGGGGAAAGGTAACAGAGATACTTGTAAACTACGAGCCGGCTCTGATATTCTTCTCGGAATGGTGGAAGCAGCTGTATGGCGAGAGCCAGGGCAAGGATGGCAAGGGAATATTCCCTGCGTCAGTCTCCTTCTCAACAGACCTTCACTCCATGGGACAGTATATACAGGAAGGTCTCAGGAACATATTTGAAACTGTAATAAAGGTTTCAGAGCCTACATCGGACTTCGTGATAGAGGCCAATGAGGACGACCTTGACGGACTGAATTTCCTTGCTGGAAAGACATTGTCCTATGTAAATACCAATGCCTTCAAGGGAACGCTTCTCGCTCATGTCGACGGCGGAGTGCCTAATGTGGTGCTTAACCTCGACAGGATAGATGCCGAGAACTTCGGATACATGGTATACTTCTTTGAGCTTGCATGCGCAGTCAGCGGATACATGACTGGAGTCAATCCGTTCGACCAACCGGGTGTCGAGGCATACAAGAAGAACATGTTCGCACTCCTTGGAAAGCCTGGCTATGAAGAGCTTAAGGAAGCGCTGGAGAAGAGACTGTAACATAAAATAAAAATGCAAGGGGAAACGCCTGAAGAACAGTTTTCAGAGTTTCCCCTTGTTTTTTAAGGAGTTAGAATGGAAAGACTGGACAAGATACTGGGCAATATGGGCTTCGGCTCAAGGAAGGATATTAAGATAAGCGTGAAGAAGGGACTGGTAACCGTAAACGGGATCGTTGCAAAGGATCCCGGGATGAAGGCAGACCCTCTGACTGATGTCATCGTCATTGACGGGGAGGAGATAGTCTACAGGAAGTACATATACCTTCTCATGAACAAGCCGGCAGGAGTCGTATCTGCCACCTTTGACAACCATGACACCACGGTAGTTGACCTTCTGCCGTTTGACTACAAGGCATTTGAGCCGTTCCCAGTGGGCAGGCTGGATAAGGATACCGTGGGACTGCTGCTGCTGACAAATGACGGCGAGCTGAACCACAGGCTTCTGGCTCCTAAAAGCCACGTTGACAAGGTGTATTACGTGAACCTTGAGAATGAGGCCGATGAGAGCGACGTCGAAGCCTTCAGGAAGGGGCTTGAGATCGACGGCGGCTACAGGTGCATGCCTGCAGACCTTGTGATTTCAGAGGACGACAGAAGGGAAGTCCACGTCACAATACGTGAAGGGAAGTTCCACCAGGTCAAGAGGATGTTCAAGGCCAGGGGAAATGAAGTGACATTCCTCCAGAGGGTTTCCTTCGGGCCTATTGTGCTTGATGAGGACCTGGACGAAGGGGAGATCAGGGAGCTTACAGAAGATGAAATAGATATGCTCCAAAATCTGTAAATCTAATAGTTTACATTAAAGCAATTGCCAATTGAAAAGGTTTAATCAGGCGAGGTTCTGAAATATCTCGTAAAGCGTTGATACAGGCGGTTTTTTGGGTTTATAATCCATGTAGGGATAAGCAAAGGAACAACAGCCCCTTTTCTTATTTGGCATGGCGCCCCCCAATTCGCCTTGCCCGAAAGCCTTATAAACCCTCCGGATCCCCCCAGATTACCGGAGGGTTGTTTTTTTGTTTTAAGAGTTAATATGGTGAACGTAAGTTCTAATAAAAGTCATGGAGAGCTGCGGCATATATGGTATAATCTAATGTGAAATGATCTTAGGAGTGAGTTATTTGGACCTTAAGAAACTGCTTAACAAAGAACAGTACGAAGCCGCAACCACAATAGACGGGCCTGTCCTCATACTGGCCGGTGCAGGCTCTGGAAAGACCAGGGTCCTGACCCACAGGATCGCTTACATGATAGAGGAGATGGGGGTCCAACCGTATGAGATTCTTGCCATCACGTTTACCAACAAGGCAGCTGGTGAGATGAGGGAAAGGGTCGTAAGCCTTATAGGAGATGTGGCCCTCAACATGTGGATCTCAACGTTCCATTCAAGCTGTGTGAGGATACTCAGGCGTGAAATCGAGAACCTGGGATACAAGAAGGACTTCACCATTTATGACAGCTATGACCAGAAATCCCTTGTCAGGCAGATCATGAAGGAAATGAACATAAGCGACAAGGAATATCCTGAAAAGGCGATCATAGGGATGATCTCCGATGCGAAGAACAGGCTTGAGAGCCCTGAAGCCTTCAGGAAGAAGCACGAGTACCACTTCAGGAACCGCAGGATAGCCGAGGTCTACGAGGCTTATCAGACAAGGCTCAAGTCAAACAGCGCAATGGACTTTGATGACCTCATCATGAAGACCGTGGAGCTCTTCAGAAGGTTTCCTGAGGTCCTTGACAAGTACAGGCGAAAGTTCAGGTACATCATGGTTGACGAGTACCAGGATACGAACCATGCGCAGTACACATTGATCAAGCTTCTTGCCTCAGAGCACAGGAACCTTTGCGTCGTCGGAGACGACGACCAGAGCATATACGAGTTCAGGGGAGCTGACATCAGGAACATCCTGGACTTCGAGATGGATTTCCCGGCTGCCAAGGTCGTGAAGCTGGAGCAGAACTACAGGAGCATGGGAACCATACTTGATGCTGCCAACAATGTCATAAAGCACAATATGGAGAGGAAGCCCAAGGCTCTAAGGACAACCAAGGACAGGGGTGAGAAGGTTCGCGTCTACAGCGCCTACAATGACAAGGATGAGGCATCGTTCGTGGCGTCCGAGGTAAGGAGACTCTCGAGGGACGGCAGGAACTACAAGGAGTTTGCCGTACTCTACAGGACCAATGCCCAGTCAAGGAACTTCGAGGAAGCCTTCATGAGGGAGGGGATACCCTACAGGATCATAGGAGGACTCAAGTTCTACGACAGGAAGGAGGTCAAGGACATCCTTGCATACCTCAGGCTTGTTAACAATCCTTTCGATGAGGTGAGCCTGAGAAGGATCATAAACGTTCCGAAGAGAGCCATAGGAGAAACGACTTTAGAAAAGCTTTCCCAGGCAGCAAGGGACAACGAAGAGACGATCTTCGACCTTATGCAGGACCTTGAGGAGCTCAATATCATCAAGGGAAAGACCCTGAAGTCAGTCATTGACTTCAGGAACATGCACCTTTCCTTCATGGAGAGCCAGCTTGACATGACTGTATCAGCCTTCGTGAAGCATGTGCTTGAGACTACCGGCTACATGAAGGAGCTGGTGGACTCCAAGGACCCTGAGGACCTTTCAAGGATTGAGAACCTTGAGGAGTTCGTGAATGCTGCACTTGACTTTGAGATGATGAATCCGGACGGCCAGCTCTCTGATTTCCTCGAAAGCGTGGCGCTCGTTTCAGACATAGACTCCATGGATGCAAAGGAGGACGCTGTTCTCCTCATGACGCTGCATAGCGCCAAGGGTCTTGAGTTCCCGGTGGTATTCATGGTGGGGATGGAGAACGGATTGTTCCCTGGAGCCAGCTCCCTTGAGGACCAGAAGGAGATGGAGGAGTCCAGGAGGCTTGCCTATGTCGGAATAACAAGAGCCATGGAGCTTCTGTACATGACACATGCTGAGGTCAGGGTGGTTTACGGAAGGACTGTCATGTATCCGCCGTCAGAGTTCCTGGTAGACATCCCGAAGGAGCTTAAGGAAAGCGTCGGAGGAAACAGGGAGGCTTATGTAAGGTCACATTCGCAGGGCACCGGAGGCTTCTTCGAGAGAAGGTCGAAGCTTTCGGAGTATGCCACAAGGGAAGCCCAGGAAAGCGCGATGCAGACTCTCGACAGGCCGGGAAAGAAGACCCTGACGAAGGAAGAGGCCAAGCCTGGAACGAAGGTAAAGCATCCGAAATTCGGGAACGGTACAATAGTCAATGCCGTATATGAGAGTGGTGATGTCAAGGTGACAATAGCCTTTGATTCACAGGGAATAAAAAATCTGATACTTAGTCTTGCTCCTCTGGAGCTGGCCTAGCTCCAGAGGAGCTGGCATAGGAGTTGAAATGGATAGGATTAAGCGGATGGAAGAGCTTGTTTCGGAGCTGAACAGGCTTTCAAGGGAATATTATGTTTTGGACAGCCCCAGCGTCAATGATGCTGAATATGACAAGAAATACGACCTGCTGAAGGCAATTGAAGCTGAGACAGGTATCGTATTACCGGACTCGCCTACCCAGAGGGTGGGTGACTCTGTGCTGCCTGAATTCAGGAAGCATACTCACAAAGGAAGGCTTTGGAGCCTCGACAAGGCACAGAGCCTTGATGAGCTTCATGCATGGCATATGAGGAATGTAAAATTCGTTGAGGCCACAAATGCAGAGGGCGGTGAAAGCCTTCCTTTGCCATCCTATGTCATAACAAGGAAATTCGACGGACTGACCCTGAACCTTACCTATGAGGACGGGCTGCTTGTGACTGCAGCGACAAGAGGAACAGGAGCCATCGGAGAGGAAGTCACAGCTCAGGCGAAGACAATAAAATCCGTGCCTCTGAGGATCCCGGACAGGAACATTTTGGAGATACATGGCGAAGCCATGATGACGAAGACGGCCTTCAGGAAGTATAACGAGGAGTCTGATGCTCCGCTGAAGAACACGAGGAACGGTGCGGCCGGAGCCCTCAGGAACCTGAACCTGAATGAGACCAGGAAGAGGAACCTTACAGCTTATTTCTACGACATAGGATACATTGAAGGAAAGACGTTTTCGACATACACGGAAATGCTTGGCCATATCAGAGAGTGCGGCTTCCTTATGGATGAGTATATAAGGAATGCTTCAACGTTTTCTGAGATTGAAGCGGCAATCAGGGAAATCGAGTCAGGTCGTGCGGACCTTGACTTTGACATTGACGGAGCGGTAATTGCAATTGATGACGCGAGGACACGGGAGCTTCTGGGCTACACGGTGAAGTTCCCGAAGTGGGCCATAGCCTACAAGTTTGAGGCTGAGGAGGCTGTCACCAGGCTTCTTGACGTGGAATGGAACGTAGGCAGGTCAGGCAGGGTTGCACCTACAGCAATACTTGATCCGGTGGACCTTGCCGGAGTCACCGTAAGGAGGGCTACCCTCAACAACATGGACGACGTGAGGCGCAAGAACGTGAGGATTGGGGGCGACGTGCTGGTCAGAAGGTCTAACGATGTCATTCCAGAGATACTCAGGTCTGTATCCGAAGGTGATGAGGGCACAAGAGAGATAGTGCCGCCTGAATTCTGCCCTTCCTGCGGCACTCCACTGGTTCTTACAGGTGCTCACTATTTCTGCGACAATACGCTTTCCTGCAAGCCGCAGATGGTGAAGAGCATTGTGCATTACACCTCAAGGGATGCGATGAATATCGAAGGACTGAGCGAAAAGACAGCTGAGCAGCTTTTCGAGAGCCTCGGCGTGAAGAGCATTTCTGACATCTACAGGCTGAAGAAGGAGGACCTCCTGAAGCTTGAGAAGTTCGGGGACAAGAAGGCGGATAACATCCTGAAGGCCATAGAGGATTCAAAGGGCAGGGAGCTTCATGCGTTCCTGTACGCACTTGGCATACCGAACGTGGGTGTCAAGACAGCAAGAGACCTGTCCGAAAGGTTCGGGTCGCTTGAAAAGATAAGGGATGCGGAGCTTCAGGAGCTTCTCGAGGTACCGGAAGTTGGTGGGATAGTAGCTGAAAGCATCCATGAGTTCTTCAGGAGCCAGGCTGTCCTTGACGAGCTCGAAAGGATCAGGGAGAGCGGGGTTACGCCGAAATCGACTGATATTGTAAGGATTGAAAGCCCGTTCACCGGGAAGACCGTTGTAGTGACGGGGACGTTAAAAAGCTTCGGCAGGAAGGAAATAGAGGAGAAGCTCATCTCTTTGGGTGCTAAGGTTTCATCCTCAGTCTCAAAGAAGACAGACTTTGTGCTGTACGGCGAGGAAGCAGGCTCAAAGCTCACCAAGGCAAGGGACCTGAATGTCAGGACAATCACAGAGGATGAATTCCTTGATATGGCTGGTGGTCAGGATGGATAGGGGAACCATGAACAACCTTGAGTTCCTTGACCTTCTTCTGACGATCCTGTGCTGGGTGTTCGTGGCTGTGAGTACCGGGGTCCTTATCTTAACTACTCTCACGACATACCATTTCCTGTACCTGCAGTATTTCAATAACTATGACGCCCTGCAGCTTTCCATGTTCATAAGCCAGCTGCTGTGGGGAATAAGGTTCATGATCGATTCGAAAAGATGGCCCAAAAGCAGGGTTTATGGGATGATATCGCTTGCAATGGCGGCGATAAGCCTCTTTTTCTTCTATTCAGGAGTGTCCTGAAGCGAGGGTTGTGGTAAAATATATAAATTAAGGCGGAAACGGCAACTTTAGCCGGGCCTTCAATGGAGGTAGAATATGTCTGTTTCTAGGAAGGACGTGGACTACATAGCCGAGCTTGCGAGGCTTAAGTTCACCGAAGATGAAAAATCCGGGTTCATTACGGACCTCAACAACATACTGGGATATGTCGACAAGCTCTCTGAGCTTGACACTGAAGGTGCTGACATCCTGGTCAATCCTATCTATATAGAGAATGTGTACAGGGAAGATGTGGTCACAAAGTCGATGGAACAGGAGGAATTCCTGATGAACGCTCCCGACAGGGTCGAAGAGTATCTCAGAGTTCCCAGCGTCATAGAGGTGTAGTATGGAGCTATTTGAATACAAGGCACATGAGCTTAAAGGCATGCTTGGTAAAGGCGAGGTAAGTGCAAAGGATGTGGCTGAATCTTTCCTTGGCAGGATAGGGTCAGTCGAGGAAAGCGTAGGGGCGTTCCTTAAGGTTGACAGGGAATCAGCTCTCGCAGGAGCCAAAAGATACGACGACGGAGAAAAGGGAGGCCTTCTTGCGGGCATACCTGTAGGGATAAAGGACAACATCTCCGTGAAGGGGATGCAGAACACCTGCGCCTCAAAGATACTCGAAGGATACATCGCTCCCTACGATGCGACTGTAACTGAGAAGATAAAGAAGCAGGGCGGAGTGATCGTGGGTAAGCTCAACATGGATGAATTTGCCATGGGATCATCCACCGAGCACAGCGCATTCAAGATAACAAGGAATCCTTTTGACCTGACTAGGGTCCCCGGAGGATCTTCAGGCGGATCAGCTGCGTCAGTAGCTGCCATGGAGGTTCCGCTGTCACTTGGAACAGACACAGGCGGATCAGTAAGGCAGCCTGCGGCATACTGCGGAATCGCAGGACTAAAGCCGACCTACGGCTCAATTTCAAGGTACGGGGTGACCGCCTTCGGTTCTACCCTTGACCAGGTTGGTACCCTGGGCAGAGATGTCAGGGACCTTGCCCTCATTACATCAGCCATAACAGGCAGGGATGACAGGGACTTCACGACTCATTCGAGGGACCTTGGTGACCTGTATGCTAACCTTTCGAAGGACATAAAGGGCAAGAGGATAGCTCTTCCTGAGGAATTCCTCGGTGAAGGCCTCAATGACGACGCAAGGAAGAGCATCGAGGAATCGGTGAAGGTGTTTGAAGCGCTGGGTGCTACAGTCGAGAGGGTAAGCCTCAAGATGGCCGACTACTCCCTTGCTGCATACTACATAATATCCTCGGCGGAGGCTTCATCGAACCTTGCAAGGTTTGATGGGATAAGGTACGGCTTCAGGGCTAAGGAAGCCAGTGACCTCATAGACCTTTACAAGGAGTCCAGGAGCCAGGGCTTCGGACCTGAGGTGAAGAGGAGGATCATGCTTGGGACCTACGTGCTGTCAGCAGGCTACTATGATGCCTACTACAAGAAGGCTCTGAAGGTAAGGAAGCTGATACAGGACGAATATAACTCCATATTCTCCAGATTCGACGCTATGATTTCTCCGACAACTCCTACTCCTGCATTCAGGATAGGCGACAAGACAGAGGATGTCATGGCAATGTACCTTAACGACATATATACGGTACCTGTCAACATAGCAGGCATACCTGCAGTGTCGATACCTTGCGGACTTACCGAAGGGATGCCGCTGGGACTCCAGATAATGGGGGCCCATTTCAGCGAGCAGACCATACTTGACATTGCCTATGCATACGAGAGTGAACGGGGCCTTGACCTAAGGCCTTCATTATAGGAGGGCACCATGAGATACGAAGCGGTTATAGGACTCGAGGTCCATGTTGAGCTCCAGACTAAGACGAAGGCATTCTGCGGCTGCACCACTGAATTCGGCGGAAAGCCAAATTCACATGTCTGCCCGGTATGTCTCGGACTTCCGGGAGCTCTTCCCATGATAAACAGGCAGGTCGTTGACTTTGCATTGAAGACAGGACTTGCGCTCAACTGCAAGATCAACACGTTCAACAGGTTCGACAGGAAGAACTATTTCTATCCTGACGCACCAAAGAACTACCAGATAACACAGAATGACTTCCCCATATGCCATGACGGGTATGTGGAGATCGAGACTCCTGACGGAGGTATCAAGAGGATCGGAATCGAAAGGATCCACATGGAGGAGGATGCAGGAAAGCTGATCCATACCTCAAAGGGTTCACTTGTAGATTTCAACAGGTCCGGAGTGCCTCTCATCGAGATAGTCACAAAGCCTGACATAAGGACTCCGGAGGAGGCTACGGCTTACCTTACGAAGCTCCGTGCAATACTCTTCGCTCTTGGCGTTTCTGATGTCAAGATGGAGGAAGGAAGCCTAAGGTGCGACGGCAACATTTCCGTCAGGGAAGTTGGAGTTGAAACCCTGGGCGTAAAGTCTGAGATCAAGAACATGAATTCCTTCAAGGCACTTGAGAAGGCTCTTGGCTATGAGTACAGAAGGCAGTGCGAGGCTGTTGAGAAGGGCGAGAGACTGACTATCGAGACCAGAAGATGGGATGATTCCATTGAAGAGACCAGGCTCATGAGGTCAAAGGAAATGGCCAACGACTACAGGTATTTCCCTGAAGGTGACCTTGTGACCCTCGATATCAGCGACGAGTGGATAGACCGGGTAAGGAAGACCATACCTGAGCTTCCGCATGAGAAGGCTGAGAGGTTCGTAAGGGAATACGGGATACCTAAGTATGATGCCATGGTACTGACCCTTACTTCTGATATGGCTGACTTCTTCGATGAGGCTGCAAAGGAATCTAAGGACGGGAAGGCCGTATCCAACTGGATCATGGGTGACCTTTCGAGGCTCATGAACGAGAAGGGCACATGGATAGCGGACCTGAAATTCGGACCGAAGGAGCTGTCAGGCCTTGTTGCCATAATAAAGGACGGCACCATATCCTCTGCCATGGGCAAGAAGGTCCTTGAGTTCATGTTCGAGGAAGGGAAGGACCCTTCTGTCATCGTGAAGGAAAGGAACATGGTCCAGGTAAGCGATGAAGGCGCTCTTCTTGAGGAAGTAAAGAAGGTGCTTGCAGCAAATCCTAAGGTGGTTGAGGACTACAGGGCGGGAAAGACCAAGATATTGGGCTTCGCTGTCGGACAGGTCATGAAGGCCACAAAGGGGCAGGCGAATCCGACTGTCATAAACAAGCTTGTCGCTGATGAGCTTGAAAGGCTGAAATAGGAAGAATGGCAATGCCTCCGGACACTTTACGGGTCCGGAGGCTGTTCCATTCTACAGCCATTGTGGTAGAATGTAATGAGTCAAATAGTAGCGAGGTAAATTATGGAAACTGGCAAACTCAACTGGGACATACTCCAGAGGCTTATAAAGAAGAACAGCGGCGCTGAAAGGGCAGAAGTGCTCAAGAGCGGAAGCATAGGTGAAGACTGTGCGGTACTTAAGATGAACGACGGTCTCATAGTCATGTCGACTGACCCTGTGACTGCGGCGACGAATGGTCTTGGGAACATAGCTCTTCATATCAACATCAATGACATTGCGACAACGGGAGCTGAACCTCTTGGAGTGCTTGTCACCATACTTGCACCGAAGGGGTCTACCTTCGGTGACATAGAGACTGTAATGAAGGATATTTCAAGGGAAGCGCGCCTCATGAACGTGCAGGTCATGGGCGGCCATACTGAGGTGACCGATGCGGTTAACAGGATGGTTGTATCTCTCACTGCAGTGGGAGTGGTCAGCGAGGATGAGCTGATTACGACCTCAGGTGCAAAGGTCGGGGACAGCATCATTGTAACCAAATCGCTTTGCCTCGAGGGCACCTCGATAATAGCGAAGGATTTCCCTGACAGGTCCAGGGCGGTGCTTACTGAAGAGGAGCTTAAGGAAGCTGAAAACTACGCCCTGGAGCTTTCCGTGCTCAAGGAGGGCATGCTCCTGAAGGGTCTTGCATCCTCGATGCATGACATCACCGAAGGAGGCGTGCTTGGGGCACTCTGGGAGATGGCCCAGGCTTCCGGTACTGGGTTTTTGGTCCGTGAGGACCTTATGCCTGTAAGGCGAGTGACCAGGAAGCTTTGCGAAAGCTTCGGACTTGACCCGTTAAGGCTTATCTCATCAGGCTCCATGCTCATAGCTGTCAGGGACGCGGATGAAGCTGTAAGGAGACTGGAGGCGGCCGGGATAGCAGCCACTGTCATAGGCAGGGTCACTGAAGGAAGAGGAATACTGGTAGCTGAGGAAGAGATTGAAGTCATCCCTCCGGCGAGGGATGAGATATACAGGCTGTACGAATAATTGCCGTATAGGCGCGAAAGAGGAAAAGGTATGAGGATTGACGGCAGAAGAAACGATGAGATAAGGAATGTGAAGGTAACGAGGAATTTCACCAAGTATTCCCAGGGATCTGTGCTCATGGAGATGGGGGACACAAAGGTAATCTGTACAGCCATGATCGAGGACAAGGTTCCTGTATTTCTGAAGGGCTCAGGAAGCGGATGGATAACGGCTGAATACAGCATGCTGCCTGGATCCACCCAGACAAGGAAGCAGAGGGACATAGCAAAGCTTCGCCTTGACGGAAGGTCCACCGAGATACAGAGGCTTATTGGTCGCGCCCTGAGGTCAGTGGTTGACCTTACAGCACTGGGTGAGAGGACCATATGGGTCGACTGCGACGTTATCCAGGCAGATGGAGGCACGAGGACTGCCAGTATCACGGGCGCTTTCGTGGCCCTTGTGGACGCGGTAAACGCCATCGACAAGGTGACGCCTTTCAAGAGATATCCAATAAGCTCAGCGGTCACTGCAATCAGTGTTGGCGTGGTCCATGGAGAGCCTATGCTGGACCTCTGCTATGTGGAGGATTCCAAGGCTGAGGTAGACATGAACGTTGTCATGAACAGCAAGGGAGATTTCATAGAGCTTCAGGGAACTGGAGAAGAAAGACCCTTCAACAACATCGAGCTGATGGACATGCTCGAGCTGGCTACAATCGGAAACACAGCACTCATCGAAAAAATGAAGGAAACCCTCGGCAGCTCGATGGACAGGGTTTTGAGGTAGGATATGAGGATAATAATAGCAAGCAACAACAAGCATAAGGTTGAAGAGATAAAGGATATGATGGCGCCTTTGGGCTTTGAGGTACTGTCCATGAAGGATGCCGGAATTGTGATGGAGGTCGACGAGGACCAGGATTCCTTCAGGGGGAATGCCCTTAAGAAGGCAACGGAGCTTTTTGAAAGCCTGAGCCTTCATGACAGGAAGGATACCTATGTCCTTTCTGATGATTCAGGTCTTTCTGTAGACATACTTAATGGCGCTCCTGGCGTCTATTCGGCCCGCTATTCGGGAGAAGGGGCGACTGACTCGAAGAACAACGAGAAGCTTCTTAATGAGCTCTCTGGTGTCGCATGGGATGAGAGGACCGCAAGGTTCATCTGCGCCATGGCCCTTATTGGTGAAGAGAAGGAAATCATAGTCCAGGGAGAGACTCTCGGGATAATCACATTCGAGCTGAAGGGCGAAGGCGGCTTTGGCTACGACCCAATGTTCTATTCACTTGAGCTTAACAAGACCTTTGGTGAGAGCGCACCTGAGGAAAAGAATGCAATATCCCACAGGGGAAAGGCTCTTGCCCTCCTTGTAAGGGAGCTGTCACTCGAGGAAGGGGAATAGCAGATGCTGATTGCGTTAGTGTCGGATACTCACAGGAGGACTACCAGGATAAAGCAGGCCATAGCCATGATAGGGAAGGCAAATCCTGACAAGGTGATCCACCTTGGAGACAACATGGATGATGCCGACCTTATGGAGGCAATGCTTGGAATGGAGATAATAACTGTCCCTGGCAATTGCGACTACAGCGCCGAAAGGGACTTCAAGGTCATAGAGGCTGGTCACGTGAGGATATTCGCGACACATGGGCATGCCTACGGAGTAAAAAGGGGTCTTCATGAGCTTGCGAAGGCAGCAAAGGACCACGGGTGCCATATAGCCCTCTACGGGCACACTCACGTCGCTTCGGAGGATCAGGTGGATGGAATCCTGACCTTCAATCCGGGCAGCGCTGCAGAGCCCAGAGGGAGCCAGAAGCCTACCATCGGTTTCATGGAGATCAAGGGAAACGATACCGGATTCAGGTTTGCAATCATTGACGCTGGCCGATAGGCAATAAAAATTCAGAAAGCAAATTCTTCGAATTTTGGTATTGACGCTTCATTGATTTTAGTATAGAATAAATTTTGTCGCTGAAAGGTGATGACATTTATCGGGGTGTAGCGCAGATGGGAGCGTGCGTGCTTCGGGAGCACGAGGTCGCAGGTTCGATCCCTGTCACCCCGACCAAGTACGCCTAGCACGTGGGCCAGATGAGCTGAGGATGAGCATCAAAGCGAAGCTATTCAGATGAAGGCCGGGATAAGTCCTGTAATGCCTTGATACTGGGATATAGCCAAGCGGTAAGGCACCAGACTTTGACTCTGGTATTCGTTGGTTCGAATCCAGC
>DIWI01000084.1 GCA_002428415.1 Clostridiaceae bacterium UBA6110 | reverse complement strand
ATGAGGATTACATAGCAAAAGGCTTGAGTTACGACATCATATTCGATGCGGTAGGAAAGACAAGCAAAGCAATTGCCAAAAAGGCCTTAAAGCCCGGAGGCAGGTTCATTACAGTCGGCGGTGCATCAGTCGCGAAGGAAACGAAAGCTCAGCTTGAACAGATAAAAGCATGGTTTGAACAGGGAAAGCTTAAGGCAGTGATCGACAGGACCTATGACCTGGAGAACGCAGCTGAAGCTCATGCCTATGTGGACAAGGGACACAAGAAAGGAAATGTGGTACTTAGAATCCAATCCTGAAGATTAAGAAAACACCCATAATCGCTGATGCGATTTGGGTGTTTCTTCCTTCTATCGTAATTTTATACTTTGCCTTTCATCGTTCATTCCTGATGTAGATAATGGAGATGACCAGTCCTATGATCAGCAATCCTGCCTCGATCGCGAATGAAACATTGATGCCATGGATATCTGTCACTGCGCTGTTTGCAGAAGCTGCTGCCATGAACGCAACAAGGATAGATGAGCCTAAAGCTCCTGACATCTGTCTCAGGGAATTAACTATGGCATTACCATGGGCTATCTCCTCACCGCTAAGCTTCCTGAGGCCGTAAGCAGACAACGGCATAAGGAGGAATGCAATTCCAACCATCCTGACAGCGTACATAGCAGAGACAATGAATAATGATGTGCCGATTCCGAAGAAGGCAAATGAACCGGAACCAAATCCCAGAAAAAGCATCCCGGCAATCGTAATCAACCTTCCGCCAAACCTGTCATAGAGATACCCGGTTATGGGGTTGAAGACAGCAAGCAGCGCAGACCCTGGAAGAAGGACAGTTCCTGAAACCATTGCTGAAAGTCCTCTTACAGACTGTATGTACATAGGAACTCTCATAGTTCCTGACATCATTGAAATGTATGTGATCATTATGAGGATCGATGAAACGGTGAAATTGCGGTCCTTGAACACATTTAGCTGAAGCAGCGGAAGCGGGACTTTGAACTGCCTTGCAGCAAACAGGTACAGGCAGACGATCCCAGCTACAAGCGGGCCAATCGTACTGAAGCTTGTCCATCCATACCTTTCGCGGTTTGTAACCCCTATCATCAGGCTGCAGAACCCTATTCCATACAATACCAGAGATACTAGTTCAATGCTTCCTCCGGCTTTCCCTTCAACTGAGGGAAGCAGGAACACTGATAGTATTATTACGACTATTGAGATCACAGAAAGCAGATAGAAGATGCTTTTCCATCCTGAAAGCTCAACAATCAAGCCTGACAGTGTCGGGCCGACAGCGGGAGCAACCCCTATCACGAGCCCGATTATTCCCATCGCTTTCCCGTGCTGTGAGACCGGGAAGGTCCTAAGGATCACAACCTGAGTCACCGGCATCAGGATTCCAGCTCCGCAGGCCTGAATGACCCTTGATAGGATAAGCACGGTGAAACTGGTGGCAAATATCGATACGGCACAGCCTCCCAGAAACAGGATCATGCCTGATAAAAACAGTTTTTTTGAATTGAATCTGTTTATGAGGTAAGCTGAGGATGCAGTGACGATCCCCAGCACCAGAATATAGACTGTAGACAGCCACTGGCCTATGGTGGCATTTACTGAAAACTCCCTCATTATCCTTGGCAACGCTGACGACAGAAGGCTGATGCTAAGAGAAGATATGAATGTCCCGATCAGCATGACAGTCAATCCGATATTCCTTGTCTTAGGTTTCAATGACATACTCCAAATTCTCCCAACAATCAAAACAGTTACCCGCACCAGGCATAGTTAAAGCTACTGTGACTAAGGCTTTGTATTGGTTTTTTTCCACAAAGCCGTCCTGCTTATCCCCAAAATATTGGAGATCTCATTCTTTGACAAGCCTTTGGCTTCAAGAGATTCGATGACAAGCTCCTCCACTTTTCTGTTAAGGTCCTTGAGGTCGATCTTGTAGTCATCAGTTATGACCATGCTGTCCGTATTACCTGCATCCAGGAAATCAAAGCTCATCTTTTCGCCTAATAATGCAAATCTCTCAGCTACATTCTTAAGCTCCCTTATGTTTCCTTTCCACGGGTAGCTGCTTAGCCTGCTTTTCACTTCATCTGAAATAATGGGCTGGTCAATGCCAAATTCCTTAAGGAACATCTGGAACAGCGGTACGATATCATCTTTTCTCTCGCGCAGCGGAGGTATCTTTATCTCAAGAACATTGAGCCTGTAGAACAGGTCTCTTCTGAACTCCCCCTGCTCTACAAGCTGTATGAGGTTCTCGTTGCTTGCTACGATGATCCTCACGTCAAGTGGAATCACATAATCAGAACCTACCCTCATTACCTCTTTCTCTTCTATTACTCTCAGGAAGCTGGACTGGACTTCTATCGGCAGGCTATTTATCTCATCCAGAAAAATTGTTCCTTTATGGGCCATCTCGAAAAGGCCCTGCTTGCCGCCCTTGATAGCTCCGGTGAACGCACCTTCAACGTAGCCGAACAGTTCGCTCTCAATAAGGTTCCTGTTCAATGCTCCGCAATTTACTGCAACGAATGGGGCGTCATGCCTTTCGCTTTTGCTATGGATACTCTGGGCGAATATTTCCTTGCCTGTTCCGCTTTCACCATAGATCAGTATGGTGCTGTCTGTCTTGGAATATTTCCTGGCACTGTCTATCACATCATTCATTTTCTTGTTCTTTGTAAAAATGTTATCGAAGGTATATTTTGAGCTTAATCCCTTGGGATTTAATTTGCGCCTAAGAGATTCCTCAAGCTTTTGAATTTCTGTCAGGTCCTGGATCGTTACGACTATACCCAAAGATTTCCCACTGACATGGATCGGGACTGCACTGACGTTAAGCACAAGCCTTCCGTTCCTTATGATCTTGTTGGTTGCAGGAGCCTTTGTGACATCCCCCAAAGCAGAATCAACAGCTGGAAGAACATCGCCAATCTTCTTATTAACAATACTGCTGTCAAGCTTATTGAACAATTTAAGCAACTTGTTGTTGAAATGCTCAATTATCCCATCATTGCCTATCACCAGAATGCCTTCATTGACATTGTTCAATACAGTCGACAGCATCTGTGAATGTTTTGTATTGTCATAGATATGGCATAGGATTTCCTGAGCCTGCTTGTATGTTCTGATAATAGTCTCATCGCTGTTTTCTATATTCAGGCTTTTCAGTCCGGCCCTTATTGCCTTGGAATATGTTATTGCTCCGCCGATGACCAATCTGTCCTCATGGTTATCCGCCAATGCCTTCAGCACATTGTCAATCTCATCCATTTTTGAATATCTATAGACTTTGACATCAACATCGAAAAGATTTTCCCACATATTGGGTTCAAAGATTATCTTCTCCTGCACCACTACGGCTATCTTATTACCTAGCCTGTTCGCCTGGTTAATTGAATAAAGGATATCCTGTGCAAGAAAAGCAAGTTCAATGACCGGCACAGGAAGGTTTGCCCTCATGATGTCGAGGTATGTACCGCCTCGAGCTATGATGGCTGAAGCACCTCTCTTTATCAGCGCCTTCGCCTGCAGCACCACATCGTCCTCTGTCAGCATGCTTACAATAAGATTGTTTTTAAGGATCTCATCCTTGAGTATTCTCAGCACCCTGTCATTAGTCTCTTTATTTGGAACAATAATCCCGACCGTTGAATTCATAATCCACCTCATAAAATGGTCAATCTGATGCGAGTCATTCAAGTATCTGTATGAATGCGACTTGGGAGAGCAGCTTTTCCTAATTGATTGGTACGAAGTAATGAAATGAGTCCTACAATATGGACCAGCTTAATTAAATCATATCAGAAATGCTGTCTTATTGACAGTTTGCATGATTGCTCCAATGAATTCCATTCAGCTCGAAAACTGGACTAAAGGCATATTGCCGTCAGTCCAGTTTATCATCAGGTTTCACAATTCAATATTTTTAAGTATCTGATTGCAGCCTTTGCTACATCATTGCTCCCATGTCTTTATACTTATTGAGAGTCTCTTTTGAGAATCCAAGAGCTTCAAATATTTCGAAATCATTCTCACCTGCATCAGGTGCAGCAGACTTGTACTGTACAGGATATTCGCTCATCTTGATTGGATTACCTATTACAGTGAGTTCACCGGCTTCCTTATGGTTGACCGTCACGAACATCTCCCTGGCCTTCATATGTTCATCCTCGAATACCTGCTTGACATTGTATATTGGGCCTGCCGGTATGCCTACTCCAAGTATTATGTCTACGCACTCTTTTGCGGTCCTCTGGCCAGCCCAGCCATTGATTATCTCCTTGAGCTCAGCCTGGTTGTTCAGCCTGCCTTCAGTTTTCAGGAATCTCGGGTCATCGCTCAGCTCAGGCATGCCCATGGCTTTTGCCAATATAGCGAAATGAGCGTCCGTACCGCTGGCAACCACGAAATCATCATCTGCAGCTCTGAATGAATCGTATGGTGCTGAAGCAAGGTATCTGTTTCCTGTCTTCTCAGGAACTGTACCGCCATGAACGTACTGCATCATCTTGGCTTCCATTCCTGATACTATGCTGTCCATCAGGGCTACGTCTATGCTCTGGCCCAATCCTGTCTCTTTTCTCTTGTAGAGTGATCCTAAGATTCCTATGCAGGCATTAAGACCTGCGAACAGGTCGCCGATTGCCATACCTGCTCTGGTAGGCTCCTGACCTTCCCATCCGGTTATGCTCATTGAGCCGCCCATAGCCTGTGCTATAAGGTCGTATCCAGGTCTTTCGGAATAAGGTCCGTACTGTCCGAATCCTGATATTGAAGCATAGACAATTGCAGGATTCAGCTTCTTGCAGTCCTCATATCCGAATCCAAGCTTCGCCATTACTCCAGGCCTGTTGTTCTCAAGAAGTACATCCGCTGATTTTACAAGCTCTGCGAAAAGCACCTTGCCTTCAGCTGTCTTAAGGTCTATGCATACACTCTTCTTGTTCCTGTTCAGGTTTCCGAAGTACATGCTCCTGTTTGTCTTTAGTTCCCTTGGTCTGGCTCCCCTTGTGAAATCTCCGCCACCCTTGAGGTTTTCAATCTTTATTACTTCTGCACCCATGTCAGCAAGGAACATACCGCAATATGGTCCTGCAAGAAACTGTGTGAAGTCAAGTACTCTAATTCCTTCTAATAGTAAATTGCTCATTTCATATCTCCCTTTACCTTAAATAAATTAACTACGCGCACACACTTTATTAAGCAATTATCATGCCAACATCATCATGGTTAAAAAAACGTGCTAAATGGTAGTTTTATCGTTAAAAATCCCCTATGACATTCCTGAACTGTTACTTTTAGTTAACGCGAATGAACATCGCATTAAATGCAGTCAAAGGACATACTGTAACGCCAGCTTAACTCTAATAAAAAAGGACCGAAGACATCGCTTCAGGTCCATTTCCCGGAATCACAGTTTTTCATATGTGGCTGCATATTGTCAGCCTGGTGCAGGCCGGAGTGCACCAGGACTAACTTGCAGACCTGTTCTCAATCAGGATTCCTATTGTCTTGCTGACCTTCCGATCTCAAGGCCTTTATCGAAAGCAGCCTTGTTCATCGGCAGAAGCTTTGGCTTCTTGCCAAGCTTGTTTTCGATCGTTCCCCAGACAACATCGGGTGCAACAACTTCAGTATAGCCAATGTATGCTCCAAGCATGATTACATTCAATACCTTTGGGTTTCCAAGTTCAAGAGCAAGCTCTGTAATCGGAACCTTAATTAGCTTTACATCATCCCTGTCAATTTCATCAGGCACAATAGAGCTGTTGATGAACAGATTCCCGCCTTTCTTGAGCTTGCTGAGGAATTTCTTTAGGGATGGCTCATTGAGCACTATCAGGTCATCCATGACATCTCCAAGAGGTGCGCCTATCATCTCATCTGAAATTACTACGTAGCAATTTGCTGTTCCTCCACGCTGCTCTGCACCGTATGAAGGGAAGAAAGTAACGTTTTTATCTGTAGATTCGCATGTGGCCTCAGCAAGGAATTTTCCAAGCGTCATTACACCCTGGCCACCGAATCCTGCAACGCATAAGTTAGTCTCCATATTTTCCTCCTATTTATCCCTGATCACGCCAAGCGGGAATTCAGGCAGCATTTTTTCCTCAATATATGTCAGTGATTCAAGTGAGTCAAGTCCCCAGTTGGTAGGGCAGCTTGTTACGATTTCAACCATGGAGAAACCCTTGCCATTCAGCTGGTTCTCAAAGGCCTTCTTGATTGCCTTTTTTGTCTTTACAACATTTCCAGGGGTGTTGCAGCTTGTCCTCTCCAGATAAGCAGGAGCAGTCAGCTGATTCAGAATTTCACTCATGTGCATCGGGTAGCCATGCTCCTCGGCAATACGTCCCTTAGGTGCAGTGGATGCCTTCATGCCAACGAGTGTGGTAGGTGCCATCTGTCCGCCGGTCATGCCGTATGTTCCGTTGTTTATGAATATTACAGTTATGTTGTCTCCGCGGTTTGCAGATGATATGGATTCACCAAGACCTATTGATGCGAAATCTCCGTCTCCCTGATATGTGAATACAAGAGATTCAGGGTTGGACCTCTTTATTCCCGCTGCAACAGCTGTAGCCCTTCCATGAGGCGCTGTAATGTTGTCATATGCGATATAATCCATGTGGAGACCGCAGCAGCCGATTCCAAGCACACAGGCTGTCCTGTCGACAACATTCAACTCTTCGAGGACTTCCCCGATTAACTTTATAGCAGTACCATGCATGCATCCTGGACAAAAGCCGGAGACTTTATCCTGGAGCGTCTTGGTTCTTGAATATATCTTTTCCATTACAATACCCTCCTATTTCTCGTTGATTTTCTTTACAGCCTCGATTATCGCTTCCCTGCTCATGATATTTCCTCCTGAGCAAAGGCACGTTTCGATTGGGCAACGCTCTTTGACTCCGATTGCGACATCATGTACAAATTGAGCAGGAATGGACATTTCAACATCAAGAACAGCCTTGCAGGTATTGTAGTTTATGTTGTCGAACGCCTTGTAAGGGAATGGGTGTACTGTTATAGGCCTGATCAGTCCGGCTTTTATGCCTTCCTTTCTAAGCTCTTCAACAGCAGACTTTGCAATACGCGCGGAGATTCCATAAGATGCTATGACTACTTCTGCATCATCAACAAGATATTCCTCTGCCTGTGCATCCTTTTCCCAGCTCTTATAGAGCTCAGCGGCCTTGATGTTCTCATTCTGCATTATCGCAGTGCTCCAGTTGCCAGGCTGGATCCATCCTCTGTTGGCATAGTCAAGCTTATGGCCTGTGCATGCCCATACCTTCTTTGACGCCTTGATTGCCGCAACCTCTTCATTGGACTTTGCTTCCGGCAGCTCTACAGGCTCCATCATTGTTCCGATAACTCCATCGGCAAGGATCAGCACCGGATTCCTGTCTCTGTCAGCATAATCAAATGCATTGTAGGTCATATCAACGGCTTCCTGAACGCTTGCAGGTGCAAACACGAGCATCTCGAATCCGCCATTTCCTGAAGCCTTGGTAGCCTGGAAATAGTCCATCTGAGCGGGATGGATCGAGCCTACACCCGGGCCTCCTCTTGAAATGTTTGCGTATACCATTGGAATTCTTGCTGCTGCGCAATATGAGATTCCCTCACTCTTGAGCGCAATTCCAGGGCTTGATGATGAGGTCATGGACCTGGTTCCTGCTGATGCCGCTCCGTAAACCATATTTACAGAAGCAACCTCACTTTCACCCTGTATGAAAACACCTCCAACTTCAGGCATCCTTCTTGCGAAATATTCAGGAATCTCGTTCTGTGGTGTTATAGGATAACCTGCGAAAAATCTGCAGCCGGCTCTAACCGCCGCTTCAGCTATAGCTTCGCAGCCTTTCATAAATATTCTGGCCATTTCTTTTTTCCTCCCTATTATGCTTTTAACTTATATCGCATTTGTCCGATTATCATCCATCAGCTTAAACAGATGGAAACTCCAGTCAAATGCAGCCCCTTTAATCAGCAATGACTATTTATATACTTCAATGGCTGCGTCAGGACACATCCTTGCACAAATCTGGCAAGCTATGCAGTCATCCATTCTTACAGCCACAGCATGCTCGTAACCCTTTGAATTTACATTGGTTCCAATCTCGATGACTTTCTTAGGACAGAATTTGACACAGTACTGGCAGCTCTTGCAGCTTTCTGATCTGATTACTATTTTTCCCACTTGAGTATTTCCTCCCTTTATTATCTGATCTCTATATAAACATTGGCTTGCAATGCTTACAACTATTTGTCCACCATCCTTAAACGGCTTGGCAGCTTAAACCTTGTTCCATTCATATGTAAGATACAGATGAATGGGGAATACTGAAATATTAGTCCTGGTTCTGATTTCGTCAGACAGATCTTCTCTTGCGCAGAGGAACTCGATATCCTTATATGGTCCGATCATCTCAGCCATCCTTTTGTTTCCTTCAATGATTTCATCTGCTGAAGTAGTCAATCCAATATTTGGATTGCTTATCATCTTCACTTTTTCAAGCTTTATGTGTGATATCCTGAGTATCGCCGAAAGGGTTCCGTCGATATGATCCAGATTATCAGACCAGGGCCGGTATGAATTCAACACATAGTACACGTCTGTATAGTCATTGTTGACCTTAGGCGCAAATCCGCCGATAGCGCTTGCCCCGACATCATTTCCGCCTATGTCCATGACCACATAGCAACCTTCATCCTTCAGGAGTCTCGCGACACCTCCAACGAGCGTCGGCGCATCATAGAACTGTTCCTGATGATGAAATATGATCCCAAGGGACTCGATGTCGTTCATGACGTCCCTTGACCTGAAAAGCGGCTTTGTCATATCCATATCAAAAAAGTGGACCGGCTTGTCGTCCATTTCAACGAGGTGCCTGGCAAAGTTGATTGCCACCTCGCTTTTACCGCTTCCGGCTTCCCCAACGAATAGGAAGTTATGCTTACCAGCAATATCAACATTAAAAATCTTGTTCATGATGTTCCTCCGAAGATAGGCAAAGTGATCTGCAGCTTATGTACTTGTGAGGATGATCCTATGTTTGACCAAATCCAGACAATTTATAGACAATGTATCCAAATATTATTAAGCAATTAGCGTGCCAACTTGAAATTGTGCATTTTCAGATAACATACACCATAAAATCCTCAATTCAGTGAGTATTTTGTTAATACGCGTTAACCAAAGTCAACAATAATTAAATCAGCATACCACTTAACCTATTTCAGCCTTGATTTCGTGTATGCACACAAGCAGTGATTTAACCACATGCTATTTGTCTTCGCTTTTGAACTTCAGCTTGTTGATGTCAAGCATCTTACTGTTGTACTTGCCGTTTACGTGCTGTGACAGGTAAAGCGAGGCATCATACATCTTTTCAGAATCGATACCTGTCTCGATGTTCATCCTGTTGAACATGGTGACCAGGTCCTCTGTAGAAATGTTTCCTGCTGCTCCAGGTATGAATGGGCATCCGCCAAGGCCGCCAAGAGCGCTGTCAAACCTGAAAACTCCCTCCTGGAATGCTGCATACGCGTTAGCCATTCCCAGTCCTCTTGTATCATGGATGTGAGCAGCCACCTTGTCCAGGTCCGCATGTTCCTTGATCCTTCTGATTATGTTCGCTGTATGGTCTGGGGTTGAGAGTCCGGCAGAATCAGCAAGTCCTACGATCCTGACACCCATCTTCATTGACTCATCTATTATCCTGATGACCTTGTCAACATCGATTTCATCTCCGAAGGGGCTTCCGAATACGCAAGCAAGGGCAAGCCTTACCTCGAGGTCTTCCTGAAGGTCTGCCATGATCTCCCTAAGTGATGCTACGCTCTCGTCAACTGTCTTGTTCACGTTTCGCTTGTTATGGAGCTCGCTTACGCTTACAACAAGGTCAATGGTCCTTATTCCTGCTGCGTATGCGTTGTCAGCACCCTTCTTGTTTGGAACTAAAGCTGTAAGCTTAACTTCACTCTTCTTCTCTGCCTTCATTTCAAGAATACGCCTTGTAAGCTCATTGGCATCCTGGATCTGAGGAACAGCCTTTGGATTGACAAAGGAAGTCAATTCTATCTCAGGTGCTCCCATGTCGATAATCTTCTCGATTACAGCGGCCTTCACGTCAGTCTCAATGAAGCTGAGGTTCTGCCATCCGTCCCTTGGACTCGTTTCTCTTACAATTACTTTTGTTGGTATCATATTATCCTCCCCTAAACTAAAGCATTTTCCATCATAAATATATAAGCAATTTCCATGCCAACTTAATTCCTATATATACTTAGGTTTTAAATTTGAAAAGAAGACATGAGCTTCAATAACCCATGTCTTCCTTTATCGCTATTTTGAGTTATCATGACAGCTCTATTGAGCTATCTAATTTGCAAATCTGTTGTTTGCTTAGAACAATGTTGTAAGCGGTGCGGAGATGAAGTAGAAAACCACCGGGAACAATATAACTCCGATCATTTTTACGAAGAATCCGCCCTTTACCATGTCCTTGATGTCTATGTAGCCAGTTCCGAAAGCGAGAGCATTCGTAGGGGTTCCTGACGGGAACATGAATGCAAGGCTTGCTGAGAGGGTTACTGTCATCATAAGAAGCATAGGATTGATTCCAAGCTCAACTGCTATTCCATAGATTGGAGGCAGGAACGCACTTGCAACAACGAAGTTGGAAGCAAATTCAGTTATGAATGCGACTATTATAGCTATGGCTATGACGACACCGATTTCCGGAAGGTTTGCAAGGAAGCCCATATACGACGCCAGCCATTTTGCGATACCAGCCTTGGAGAATACGTCTCCAAGAACGAGAGCACCACCGAGCAGCAGGTATGTCGACCAGGAAATTTCCCTGATGGCAGTCTTTGAGTCCATGAGGAAAGTGCCTGCCTTGAAGTCAACTGGTATGAGGAATAATGCCAGTCCAATCAATACTGCATAATTTTCATCAGCAAGCATCGGGAATACTTTTTTTATCTGAGTCATCAGTACGAATCCGGCTATTGCAATTACTACATATGCAGCAGTCATCTTTTCCGCCTTTGACATTGATCCAAGAGCCTTGAGCTCCCTGTGGATCGTATCAGCATCCTCGATTTTCGCTTCCTTTACCTTGAACACAAGGTTAAGTATTATGACACTGAGCGGAAGGAAAAGTATTACGAAAGGTAATCCCACCTTCATCCATTCAAGGAATGTTATGTCAATTTTTGCCAGGTCCTTCATCAGGGCCGAGCCTGCGATGTTTGTTCCTGATCCGATCATTGTGCCCATTCCACCGATTGAAGCCGCAAAAGCTATAGCAAGTACCAAAGCCTTTGAGAATCCGCTTTCATGGTCGAAGCCCAGCTGCTTGATAAGAGCTAAGCCTATAGGAAGCATCATTGCGGTTGCAGTTACATTTGACATGAACATCGATACGAAGCCTGTCGCAAGTGCGAATCCCATGATTATCCTTGTAGGTTTGCTTCCGACCTTAGCAACGATATTGAGGGCGATTCTCTTATGAAGTCCCCACTTCTCAATTACTGCCGCAAGAAGGAATACACCGATACTCATAAGTACGACAGGAGAAGCATAGTTAGCGTAAACGTTTATGCCCTGTTCGGTTGTCTTTACACCAGCAAGTCCTATAAGTGGCGACACAGCTATTGGAAGCAGTGCAGATACCCATATTGGAACTGGTTCAGTAATCCACCATATAACGATAAGTGCGGTCAATGCCAACGCCTTCTGGCCTACGGCATCAAGTCCTGATATTCCAGGAAGCATTAAAATGATTGCAGCAGCAGCCAATCCCAGGAATAACCCTGCTATCTTAGCCGTAGAATATCCCTGTTTCTTTTTGTTCTCCATACTTTACCCCCGTAAATTATTGTGTTGCGCGCACAAATAATAAAGCAATAATCATGCCAAAAGCAAAATTTGTGAAATCCTTTTAATTCACAACGGTTTAAACGGGCTCTCAATACAATAACCCTTGATATCCGTTAACTTTAGTTAACAGATGATAACAATTCTTGTTAAAATCGAGACATTCTCCATTGTTTCAACTAATAAGGTAACACAGCCGGTTCCTTAATTACAATCAGTCGCTCACGATAACGTTTATAATTGTAAACATTGATGAACAAAACTGATTTCAAAACTTCATTTCCTGGTTTTGATGATTATTAATTATGAGGTAACTTATAAATTATTTCCTGGCATGAATAGTCAGAAGATAGAAAAAGACCCATGAGCACGTTCCTCGCCTGGAATTTTTCTGATTCTCAGGAAGAAAATGGTCATGGGTCTTGATGGTCAATCTGGATCTGCTTTTTCACATGAAAGTTCCAGCAAGGCAGCTTGTCAAATGAGCTTGAGGTATATCCTATTTGTTCTTAAGGTAGTTAAGTGCTCCGCCTTCCTTAAGTACCATAAGGTCATATGCTGAAACCTCCAGTAATGTCTTGAATTCCAGTCCCTTGTTCGGAACCTTCACTGTTATTTCTCCGGCATCGGCCTGGCATAAGACATCTTCAATGACAAATGTATCGTCCATGTCTATCTTGTCATAGTCATCCTTGTTCTTGAATACCAGCGGAAGTATACCGTAATTTATAAGGTTTTCCTTGTGTATCCTTGCGAAGGACTTGGCAAATACCACCTCTGTCCCGAAGAACATCGGAAGCATTGCCGCGTGCTCTCGGCTTGATCCCTGTCCATAGTTTTCTCCGCCGATTATCACTGAATAATCAAGCCTCTTGATCCTTTCAACGAAGGTTGGGTCAGTATAGCAGAATGTGAATTCAGCGAACTTCGGGATATTGGCGATATACTTAAGGATATTCGATCCGCCCGGTATTATGTCATCTGTCGTGATGTTGTCTCCAAGCTTGATTACTGACACAGCTTCGATCCTGTCACGCAGAGCACCCCTCATTGGAAGGTCGCTTATGTTCTCACCCTTTATAACTTCAACATCCTTAGGATTCTCTATATCCCCGGGCTTTATGAATGAGCTGTCGTCGATCCTGTAGGCTTCCGGCTCGCTGCAGTCACTGAGTTCTGCCACATCCATGAAGTCCCTTACATCGGTTATATGGCCTGTTATTGCAGTTGCTGCTGCAGTTTCTGGACTTACCAGGTAGACTGAAGCACTCTGGCTGCCGCTCCTGCCAGGGAAATTACGGTTTGAGGTCCTCACTGCTATTCCATTTGCACATGGAACCTGTCCGATTCCAATGCAGGGGCCGCATGCACATTCAAGAATCCTTGCACCTGATTCAACAAGGTCAGCCAAAATGCCATCCCTTATAAGATGCTCAAGTACCTGCTTTGATCCCGGTGCTACTGTCAGGTCGATGTCCTTGTGGACCTTGTGGCCCTTGAGAATCTTCGAAGCCTTGAGTATGTCAGAGTAGGATGCATTGGTGCAGCTTCCTATGAATACTGAGTTAGGCTTGACAGCTGCAACCTCCCTTGCCTTTGAAACAAGGTCAGGCATATGTGGCCTTGCTACCAATGGCTCAAGCTCATTAAGGTCAATTCCAACTACCTTGTCATACACGGCATCCTCATCAGGCAGGAGCTCAATCCAGTCTTCAGCCCTCTCCTCTGCAGCAAGGAACTGATAGGTCACCTCATCGCTCGGGAAAACGCCTGTGGTTGCGCCAAGCTCTATGCTCATGTTTGCAAGTGTCGCCCTTTCAGGTACAGAAAGAGTCTTCACCCCTTCTCCGGTATATTCGATTATGGCTCCGATTCCGCCCTTGACAGTAAGGATCCTTAACGCCTCCAGGGCGATATCCTTAGCCGCTACCCCAGGGTTCAATTTCCCGGTAAGCCTGATGTTGATAACCTTAGGTGTTGTCATCCGGAAGCCCTCGCCCAGCATGCTCTTCGCGACAGTCAGGCCTCCGCTTCCTATTGAAAGCATTCCAAGTGCTCCTGATGTCGGAGTATGGCTGTCAGCTCCAAGCATTATCTTGCCAGGCTTTGCGAATCTCTGGCAGTGCAGGAAATGGCATATGCCGTTTCCTGGCTTGGAGAAGAAGAGGCCGTACTTTTCTGCAGCTGTCTTAAGGTACATATGGTCATCAGCATTTTCTGAAGATACTGCTAATGTGTTATGGTCACAGTAGAATACTGAGGTTTCTGTACTCAGCTTTTCCGGTTTTACACTTTCAAGAACCTGGGCTGCCATTATTCCAGTCAAATCGTGGCCAAGGGTCTGGTCAACGCTAACCAGAACCTGTTCACCAGGATTCAGGTTTCCTTCAAGCAGATGACTTGTAAGAATCTTGTTAGTTATGCTTAATCCCATTTTCTACTCCTTACTTCGTGATTCTTTCCACAGTAAGCGCACCCATTTCTGCAGTTGTTACCTTGGTGTTGCCTTCCATGAATATGTCTCCTGTCCTGTATCCGTCATGGAGGACCTTGTTGATAGCCCTGTCTATTGCGGCAGCCTCCTCATCCAGACCCAGGCCGATCCTGAGGAGCATTTCAACTGCTGCAAATGATGCCAATGGATTTGCAATTCCCATTCCTGCAATATCAGGAGCTGTTCCATGGATCGGCTCATATAGTCCGAATCCCTTCTCGTTGATAGCAGCAGATGGCAGCATTCCAACTGATCCTGTGGTTACTCCTGCTTCATCAGATAGTATGTCTCCGAATATGCTTGTTGTAAGTATTACGTCAAACCTGCTTGGATTGCATGCGATCTCCATTGCGGCCTTGTCAACGAGCATATTCTCAAGCCTGACCTCAGGAAAATCCTTGGCTACCTCTGCTACTGTGTCTCTCCAGAGCTTTCCACTGAATAGCGCATTTGATTTGTCAACGCTTGTGACCAGCTTCTTTCTGCCCATGGCTATCTCAAAGGCCTTCCTTGCGACCCTTTCAACCTCGAACTTGCTGTAGCACTCAACGTCATAGGCTTCCTCACCATACTTGCCGATCCTGTTTCCCTTCTCGCTGAAATAGATTCCTCCTGTAAGGTCCCTTATCAGCATTATGTCTACGCCCTTCTCAATGATCCTGTTCTTGAGAGGAGACTTTTCCTTCAGGTCCTCGTATATCTTGGAAGGCCTGAGGTTAGCAAACAGGTTGAATTCCTTCCTGAGTCTTCCAAGTCCTCTTTCAGGCCTCAGCTCAAAAGGAAGGCTATCCCACTTGGGACCTCCTGCCGCACCGAAAAGTATTGCATCGCTGTTCCTGCATACGTCGATGGTCTCATCCTGAATTGGAACTCCGTATGCATCTACGCAGCAACCTCCTACCAGCCTGTACTCATACTTGAATGTATGTCCGTAGAGCTCTCCAATCTTGTCAAGCGCCTTTACTGCCTCATTGATTACATCTACACCTATTCCGTCTCCTGGTATTACCGCTATCTTGTAGTTCATTCTTTTCTCCCCATCCTTTTTTATTTATATATTCTGAATCAAAAGGTTCTAGATCAATTTTCTCGGGTCTGCGATATGTCCCGCCAAAGCACTTGCCGCAGCCACCGCAGGTGACGACAGGTATATCAGGGATTTCTTGGTCCCCATCCTTCCTATGAAGTTCCTGTTGTTGGTTCCAAGAACTACCTCACCGTCGCTCATAAGTCCGTAGGGCTGTCCGCAGCATAGTCCGCAGCATGGATGTGAAACCATTGCTCCTGCATCTATGAAGGTCTTGATATATCCGAGCTTCATGGCTTCCTTATAAACATTGAGAGTTGCGGGTATTATCACAAGCTTCATGAACCTGGCTATCTTCTTGCCCTGAAGTATATCGGCTGCAACCTTCATGTCCTCGATGCTTCCGTTTGTGCATGAACCGATGTAGACTTCATTTAGTGGAGTCCCGACAACCTCGTCTATTGGATGCACGTTGTCTACTCCCTGCGGGCAGGCAAGCTGTGGTACAAGGTCTTCTGCCTTGTATTCAAGGACCTTGAGGTACTTTGCATTTTCATCTATCTTTATCCACTCTATGTCCTTCAGGTCCATTCCGAAATATTCGGCTGTCTTCTCATCAGCTTCAAACAATGCTGTCTTAACCCCTGCTTCAAGGGCCATGTTAGCTATCGTGAACCTTGCCTGCATGCTCAGGTCCTTGCAGGTGCTGCCTGTGAATTCCATGGACATGCCCGTACCACCATCTGATTTGATGTCGCCCAGGATCTTGAGTATTATGTCCTTGGCATATACACCTTCAGGAAGCTTGCCTTCAACCACGACCTTGATTGCATGCGGAACCTTGAGCCAGAGCTCGCCGCTTCCGAGTGTTGCTGCCATCTCAGTGAACCCAATGCCAGTGCAGAAGCATCCGCCTCCGCCATATGTAGGCGTATGGCTGTCCGTTGCAACCACCAGAGTACCAGGAAGAGCATAACCCTTCTCGTGCATCAGGCTGTGGGAGATGCCTTCACCTATATGTATCTTCTTTATTCCGAACCTTTCATGAAGCTCTATGCCAGCTCGGTAGTGTCTAGGGTCCCCTGTAGCCTGGTTAGTGGGCATCAGGTGGTCCAGCACGACTACAGCCTTATCAGGATTCGCAAGTTCCTTGAACTTCATCTTATCAAGCTGCTGTATCACGAAAGGAGTGTATATGTCATGGATCATGCACATGTCAGGCTTTCCAGTAACAAGCTGCCTTGGCTCAAGGTCCGATAGGCCTGTATTCTTCATCAGGATCTTCTCCGCCATGGTATGTCCCTTGGTTTTGAAGAATTCCTTTTCTTCGTTCATCCTTTTGTATCTTTCAACCAGACCGCCATCTTTTATGATTGCGCTGACGTTATCCGGAAATATCGGGAATGCAAAAGCCTTGCCGTTTACAGTTATGCTCTTGTTGACATCGATTGTTATGATGTCCCCTTCTTCACAGTTATCCGGCACATCAGGACTCTCTATGAGCATCATGCCATTGTTTATTCCGTTCCTGTAGAATATCCTTGCAAAGGATTTTGCTATTATGACCTTTACTCCCAGTGCCGCTATGCAGGCAGGAGCCTGCTCCCTGGATGAGCCGCAACCAAAGTTCTTTCCTGCTACGAATATATCCCCTGGACTTACACTTGATGCCAGCTCCGGTCGAAGGGTTTCCATACAGTGTCTGCTCATGGCCTTTGCAGTAGGCAATACTCCATATCTTCCCGGTATTATCGTATCCGTATCAACATCATCCGGAAGCTTCCAGACCTTACCAACTAATAAATTTTCCATATTGTCTCCCTTCACTCCCCGATAATTCCTGATATGGCTGTTCTTGCTACTGTCTCCACTGACGCAAGGTATATCTTTGAATCCTCTGTACCTGCGCAGCCTGCAAAATTATATGATCCTGTTGAGATAAGGCTTTCTCCATCTCCGACTACTCCTATTGAAGTTGTCTTGCATGATGCGCAGCCTGGATTGGTGAACTGGGCTCCAAAATCAAAGAATATGTCAACCAAGCCTTCATCCATAGCCTGAAGATATATTTCGTTGCTCACACAGCCTATCAGGAGTCTGAATCCAAGCTTTATCCTATTGCCCTTCAGTATCTCAGCTGCCTTGCGCAGGTCCTCGATATGGCCTCCTGTGCATGCCCCGATAAACCCCGCTGACATCTTGGTTCCTTTAAGCTCATCAACAGTCTTAACTGTCTTCAAGTCACCCGGAAGAGTTACTACTGCCTTAGCGTTGCCAAGGTCATATGAGATGGTCTTAAGGTACCCTTCTGTCTTCTCTTCCTTCATGAGTACCGACTCAGCGCCAGTCCTGCTCATCTGGCTGCAAATGACGAACCTATCAGTCCTTCCAAGTGTCTTTACTGCCTCCCCTGTAATCTCGACCATGTGTCCCCTGAAGGCTTCCTCTCCTAACTCAGAAACAAGCCCCAGCATGAAGTCTCTGGCTGAAGCTGTATCTGGAAGTCTGCCTGACAATTCCACATTGATCGCTTCAGGCACTATATATTCAATCTCCCCGTTCATGAGAAGCTCTGCCATCTTTTCAACTGAAAGCCTTATTCCAAGTGCACCGTTCACTCCAAAGGTACCGTGGTGGTTACCGCAGACTGCGGACAGGCTCCCTTCCTTTACCTGGTTCAGCATCAGCTCGTATGTGGTCCCAGCCGACTGCATGAAATTTGTGTTGTTATTTTTGGCGAAATCTATGAGCTTCTTCTGTATGAATGCGCTTTCGAAGCTTCCGGCAGGTATGTCATGGTCAAGGATGACAGTCACCGAATCTTTTCTGCTTATACCCTTTTCGCTATCCAGCAGGTCAATCGCCTTATGCCCTGCCCCGTCATTGATAATACAATTATCAAATTTAAGTCTCAAAATCTGTCCTGCCTGGATGTCTTCATTACCGGAGGCCCTGGCTAAAATTCCCTGTGACCATGTCATCTTCATCATACTCCTCATCATTACTTAAAACGTTCTAAGAGAATGTTATCATAAATTAAATATTTGTCAATGGTTTAATTAAAACGTTTTAAGCTTGACATTAAAAAGTTTTTTTCCTATGCTATTTATACTAACATTGAAGGATGGGTTACTATGCCTACAATCAGAGATGTCGCAGCCCTAGCGGGCGTATCCATATCGACAGTGTCAATCGTCATAAACGGACAGGCCGAGGAAAGGCAGGTTGCCAAAGAAACTGCGCTGAAGGTTTCTGAAGCAGTTAAGGCTTTGGGATATAAGCCTAACAATGTTGCCAGAAGGTTAAGAAGCGCCGATGAAGGCAAGCCTGTAATTGCACTCTACTGGCCGCTTGATTACAGGGCCTCCTTTCTGGCAAGGATCCTGGTTGGCCTGCAGAATGAAGTGAAGAGAAGAAGCCTTAATGTGGACCTCGTTGTCTGCACATATACGAATGACTATTTGTACAAGGAAATTGGATTGACCAACAAGAACAGGTATAACATCGCGATTGTTGGTGCTGCATCTGCAAAGGACATGGAATTCCTCGCCAGCTCAAAATCAAAGATACCCGTTATCCTTTTCAACAGATATCTGGAAAGCTTCCATACTGTACGAAGCAATGACGAAGCCTCTGCATTTGAGGCGGCGTCCATATTTGCAAAGAAAGGGCATAAGCGGGTTGCAGTAATTACTACTGAAGGGTCTGCCATAGCTACAAGCTTCCGTACTCAGGCCTTCCTTAATGCATGCAGGGAATTGAAGATAGACATTGACCCCTCCCTGATAATAAAGGCCGAACATTCTTTTGAGGGCGGTGCAAACGCAGCCAGAAAGCTAATCGCCAGCGGAAGAATTCCCAGAGCACTGTTCTGCGATTCAGATGTCCTGGCAATAGGAGCGGCTAAGGTATTCAATGAGAAAAAGATATGTATCCCAGATGAGCTTGAGATGATTTCCTTCGGACTTCTAGGAGCTGACACCACTGAGTATATGACACCATCCATAACAGTGGTCTCAATCCCTTCAGAAGAGATGGCATCAGAATCCATAGCAATTGCTGAGAGAATACTCAACGATACAGCCAAAGAACCGATCCATGCGGTCAAAGAACCCCAGATCCTATATCGGGACTCATGCAGGATATGATCCTCAGTTGAAGTCAGAGAACCAAGAAAGCCTGTACATGGATCGGGTTAACCCAAAATTTTCATGCCAAGAGGACTCTTACCAGGAATTATGTTTAAATGAAGATGGCACCTGCTGCTTGTGGGAGTCATCTTCTTTTTATTGCAGGCATCTGCGGTTTTGAGAGACGTGAAAAGAATTTAAAACAAAGTGAACCTTTTGGGTTCACCATACGTATATGTTAGTGAAGGGAGGTAGAGAGGATGATCAATCAATTTATTGAGAAGCACGGCAGACGTCTCTATGGCCTGTGCCGAACCCTCTGCACCAACCCTTCCGATGCAGACGACCTATACCAGGAGACATGGCTGAAGGTATGCTCAAAGATAGAGCTATTTGATAAGGCAAATGGATTTGAAGGCTGGCTAACCAGAATATGTGTGAATACATACAGGGACCTTCTTAGAAAGAAGGCCAGAAGCCTCATTTTCGACGGCTTCATGTCACAGGAAGCCAAGGATGCAGTTATGGAAAATGTTTCAGCTATAGAGGCTCATGATTTCAGCGAACTGCATGAAGCTGTGCAAAGGTTGCCTGATAAGCTAAGGACAACGATCATCCTTTACTACTACCAGGACCTTGACATCAATGATACGGCCTTCTCCCTGAAAGTTCCGCCAGGAACCGTGAAGTCGAGGCTGAGCAAGGCAAAGAAACTTCTAAAGGAGATGTTGAATGATGAAGTTGAGCTATGATTTTAACAGCTACAAGCCGCCAGTGTTTGATGAAAAGAAGCTCATGGAAATCGTATATGCCAGACAGCTTGCAAAACGTACGCTTATACTCGCAATTGCATCTCTCATCAGCAACATATGCCTGGTAATGCTTGCCTTCATCATAGCGCCGTACTCACTTGCAGCTGGTATGGCATGCCTTGTGTTTTTAGGTGCCTCACTTGCAGGCAGCGGAATTATCGCAGCTGTCTTTGCAAATAGGTATCCTGTGAATCTAAGGTCAATCCTTGAAGCATGACAGGCTTATAGAAGAATTTCGAATTGAAAGGAAGTTATTATTATGGCTATATCCACTTTTGGGGTGTTTATTGTGGTTCTGGCAGCTTCAATGCTGTTTCTGGTTATTCCAATAATGATAGGAATTTATGTCTACAGGGATGCGAACAACAGAGGTATGAACGCAGTACTCTGGACATTGATCTCAGTTTTCTCCCCCACATTCATCGGGCTTATCATATATCTCATAGTGAGGGCAGACCATACTGCAATGCAATGTCCCAAGTGCCAGAGCCCTGTCTCTGAGAATTATGCGGTTTGCCCCCAGTGCGGCACACAGCTTAAGGGCAGATGCCAGAAATGCAACAGTCCAGTTGAATCCTACTGGGAGGTTTGTGCCAGCTGCGGTGAGCCTGTGCCAGCGGAATCACGGTCAACTATAGCCCGTGTGAAGAAGGATAAGGGACTTGGCTGGATACTTATAGCAGCAATACTCATTCCTGTTCTGGTAATGTCTGTGCTCGCATTCGGTCTTATGGCTTACAGGGGTACATTCTCAACCAGCAGCATAGGTACGGTTTCTGGGATGCGTTTCGAGGAATACTCAGGAAACAGGACTATCGCCGAATGGCTTGAAGAATCGAAAGGTTCCGAAGACGGCATCTATGTCCTTGAACACCAGGTCACGAGCCCTGATGGAACAAATACCGACTATGTGATCTATAACAAGGGTCTTACCAGCGTAGTGGATGTTACGGCAGAAGGAATGTCAAGAAGCCTGCTCAGAGGCTCTGCACTTAAGATAAGCTATATCAGCTTATCCGGAGTCCCTGCAGATGATTACCACATATATCAGGTCAACTATTTTACAAAAGATATCCCGGTACTCGAGATTTTTGCAGACGGGGAAAAGGTGCACTATACCCTTACCCGTACATCTGACCCTATCTCGTTCAACGGCGTCATCATGCTGAAGCAGCTTGCTGAAGAACTGTATAATGCAAGGGTTGAATACCTAGGTAACAATTCAGCGGTATCAGAACTTATAGGAAAGACTGGATTAGCCGGATTAGGAGATTACACCATAGAGCTTGAGACATCCATGGAGCCCTATGGCCTTAAGATCATTTACAGCTCAACCCATGAAGAGTTTATTGAGCTTGACCTTACCCCAGATGCCATCCTGCTGCTTGGTCTGATTGAAAATCTTGATCATGTTGAAATTACCAGCAAGGATGTTGTCTTCACTCTAAATGCAGCTGAAGCATCAGATATGCTTGGCTATGAGGTAAAGGACATTGGAGAATCTATGGAAGCAGTGCTTGAATTTCTGGAAACCTCTGGGAATCTGGTCGATTCAAATTAAGGGCTGACATTGAATCTTCGGACACATATCCAAATTGTATATATATTTCAAAGGCAGATGCTTACGTCAAGCACCTGCCTTTTTAAATGTAATCATATTTTCACAGTGAATGCACTGAAGGTACTGAAATAGAGCTTTCAAGCTCTATTCCTATCATTCTTCCTGGCCAGCATACCCTGACAACACACCTTCAACAACTTCTTTGGTGAATATGCAGCTGTGCAGAACAACCTTACCATCGATGACCAGGGCGGGAGCATACATGGTCGAATCGTCTCCAAACCTGAAATCATTCAGACGGTTGCATCCCGGGCAATACGCCCCTGATTTGCACCTGTTGTAGACATCATAGGCTTTCAGCACCTCTTTGTCGGTAACTCTTTCAATCCTGTATTTCAATCCTAGCCTGTCCGCTGTTTCAATTGTATTCTTGAGATAATACTCATTTCTGGTACAAATGGAACTGAGTAGTATAATGTCTAGAATCCTGTTCATTTCACACCTCGATGCTTCAACTTTCCTCGCAAAATTTCTAAATCCATTTTTTAGATACAAAGCATAATCATTCGCTCATCTTTTATGGGATATCTACGATTATTCCCTCATCTTTTGTGGGATTTCCGTTCTTACCCCCATTGCTTCTCAATAATACTTTTCAAATCGCTGTCGTATACTAATACTAGGACGTTAAAGACTTTAATACAATACTCTTACAATCACAGAATTGTTATGGATAAACGTATTACTAAACTACCAGGGGAATTGAGCAATAACACTTGACTTGGAGTTGACTCAAAGGATTAGAATAAGAGTAGCAGATTCAATAATCATGGTAATCAGGTATAACTTACTTTTTTATAATTCTGTTTTCAATTACTGGACCAAGGAAAATATCGAGGAGGCAAAAAATGGAGTATTCAAAGCTTGGAAATTCAGATCTTTTGGTTTCACAACTTTGCGTAGGATGCATGAGCTTCGGTGACCCCAGTACCAATTTCCACGCATGGACACTTAATGCAGAGGACAGCGAAGAGCTCGTGAAGCGCGCTCTGGATTTGGGCATCAACTTCTTTGACACCGCCAACACATATTCTGCTGGCACCAGCGAAGAGTACCTGGGGCGTGCGATAAAGAACAATGTTGCCCGTGACAAGGTTGTTCTTGCTACCAAGGTATACTTCAACGAAGGCAAGCTTTCAAAGCAGGCAATTCAGAGAGAAATTGACCTTTCCCTCAAAAGACTTGGCACCGATTATCTCGACCTATACATCATCCACAGGTTCGATTATGGAACTCCGATAGAGGAGACCATGGAAGCCCTGGACAGCCTTGTAAAGGCTGGTAAGGTAAGAGCCCTTGGAGCCTCGGCAATGTATGGATACCAGTTCCACAACATGCAATTTGTCGCAGATAAGAATGGGTGGACACCATTCTCATCCATTCAGAACCATTATAACCTTATTTACCGAGAGGATGAGAGGGAACTGATTCCTATCTGCCGTCAGATGAATGTCGCTCTGACACCATACAGCCCTTTGGCATCAGGCAGACTCGCACGTCTGGAATGGAATGCTGAAACCAAGCGAAGTCAGACCGACAAGACAGCTGTCTCCAAGTACGACAGCACCCAGGAAACAGATTATGCCATTGTTCAGCGTGTCCATGAGCTTGCGGAAAAGCATGGAGCGACCATGACCCAGATTGCACTTGCATGGCATCTGGCTAAGGGTGTTACAGCTCCAATAATAGGCGCAACGAAGGCGAAGTATTTCGATGACGCAGCAGGAGCCATGAACGTCAAGCTAACCGCTGATGAAATCACTTACCTCGAAGAGCCATATGTCCCGCACAAGATAGTTGGTGCGATTTGAAGAGCTCTACGTTTATTCGAATTTAATCTAACGGTAGAGGAGCTATTGCTTCAATTGACTCTGAATGGAGATTGCAGATTTCTGCCATCACCTGAAAAAATAATGCAGGCTAGCCTGATCAAAAAGATCTGGATAGCCTGCATTATTTTTTGGTTCAATATTAATTTGGCTTGGTCAGTGTGCATGCCAATTTTGGACTGAAATATGTTTTCCCATTGCCTTCTGCTCGAATTTTTCGTTTTCGTTTTTCTGATCCAGCATACTATCTTTACGAAAAGTTCAGTCATAAAGGCCTAAATTGACAGCATGCTCCTGTCTGACAAAAGGTGGCCGGATTTGGTTGAGAAAAGCTCTGATAATTCCCTAGGAGTCATTCTGGTCCGCTCTTCTCCTGTGATGTCCAGGAAAAGCCTTCCTGCATCCATCATGATGGTACGCGTCCCGAAGCTTAAGGCCTGATTCATGTCATGAGTGATCATAAGTGCTGTCAGATTGTTTTCCTTGATGATCCGGTTGGTTATTTCCAGAACCTTTTTCGAGGTAGCGGGATCAAGCGCTGCCGTGTGCTCATCAAGAAGCAGAAGCTTTGGCTTAGCGACAGTAGCCATAAGAAGCGATGCAGCCTGGCGCTGCCCTCCTGATAAAAGGCCCATCTTGGTTTTCATCCTGTCCTCGAGTCCCAGGTCCAACGTTGCCAGAAGCTGGCGGAAATATTCCGAGTCCTTCTTATGTATTGCGAAAAATGAACGTGAGGCGTACCTCGTATAGGCAAGTGCAAGGTTTTCCTCGATGGTCATGTTGGGAGCTGTGCCTCTCAAAGGATTCTGGTAAAGGCATCCGATGTTTGCGGCACGCTTGTAGTCCTTCTTGTAGGTTATGTCGTCGCCGTCGAGTATTATCCTGCCGCTGTCTGGCAGGAATTTTCCTAAAATAGCATTGAACAGTGTGGATTTACCCGCTCCGTTGGATCCAAGTATGGTTATGAACTCCCCCTTAGAAACTTCAAGTGAAAAGTCGTCAAGGGCAACCATCTTATTGGGAGTACCCGTGTTGAAGCTCTTGCAAAGGTGGATGATTGAAAGCTGGCTTGGCTTCTGGTCTTCCTGCCTGCTCATTTGTTCAGCCTCCCTTCACTTGATCTTCTGAGCTGCCCCGCTGCAATCTTTTCCTTCAGCAGAGGCAGTGTCAGCGAAATCGCCACAATCAGGGCTGAAATAAGCTTTATCGTGTAGCTTGGCATGTCTATCTGGTACGCCGCCTGCAGAATTATTCGATAAAGTACAGACCCAACAACTGCTGAAATCACGCTGAGTGTGACTCCACGCTTCCCGAATATCGCTTGGCCGATGATTACAGATGCCAGGCCGACCACGAGCATTCCATTGCCGTTGCCAAGGTCAGCATATCGCTGCTGCTGGCAGAGCATGGCTCCTGAAAGGGCTACCAGTCCGTTGGCAAGCATGATGCCCATTCTCCTGGTGAGGTTTGCGTTAATGGAAGAGGTCCTTACCATCTCCTCATTGTCGCCTGTTGCCCGAAGGGCAAGTCCAGGCCTCGTCTTGAAGAAGACAGCAAGTGTGACGACAAGTATAATAACTATGATTCCGGACAGAATAAGCTCTGATACGGCACTGTCCCTTGAAAAAGAAAGCATTTTGTAGATGGTCCTGCTAGATACCGGTGCTTCGACACCACTCTTGTTGATGACCATGCTCTGGAGGTATCGGTTGGACTGACCTCCCAGAACAGCATAGTTAACCGTATATAGTCCTGTCATGGTCAGGATTCCCGAAAGTATGGGATTTATACGGAATGTGGTCTGCAGAAATCCTGTTACAAGTCCGGCTGCCATACCAGCAATAATACCAGCAAGAATTCCAAGGACCGGATGTCCTCCAATGGTTACAATGGCACAGACAGCCATACCGAACACGAAGCTTCCGTCTATTGTAAGATCCGGAGTATTGAGTATCCTAAAGGCTATGAAAATGCCCAGGGCCATGGGGGCATAAATTACCCCCTGGCCAAGAGCTGAAATAAGCATGTCAGCGTACATCATTCCTCACTCACTTTCCGAAGTGGCTGGTTCCGTCCTGCTCCACAAGAACCTTGTAGCCTTCAAGCATCTTATCAGAAAGTTCAAAGCTCAGACGGTCTGCTGCCTGAAGGTTTATGAATTTTGCATATTCACTGAGTGTTTCGTACGGAATCTCTGAAGGCTCAGCCCCTTTGGCTATCTTTACCACCATATCCGCAACCTGCTTTCCAAGCTGGACGTAGTTTACGCCGATTGTCGCAAAGCCACCGTCAGCAACCATGGAATCTGCGCCGCAGTAAACAGGTACACCCTTGCTGTATGCTGCGTCCGTATAGGTTGTCATTGCTGAAGCGATACTGTTGTCATTACCTGTATAAAGAACATCCACTCCCTTTGAAAGGAGACTGTTTACTGCACTCTGCAGGTCGCTCAGTGCTGCTATTGAGGATTCTTCATAAGCTACGCCGTTTGCATCGCAATATGCCTTCGCATTGTTGATCGTCGAAACTGAGTTGGCTTCGCTTGATGTGTATAGGAATCCGATTTTCTTGAAACCCGGCTGGAAGTTTGAAATAAGCTTCACTATTTCTGCAGCTGGTATGCTGTTGGAAACGCCCGTTATGTTCTTGCTGTCGTCTCCTGTAAGGCCTGCAGCAACCGGATCAGATACAGCAGCAAAAATTATCGGTGTCTTGTCACCATCAAAGACAACCTTTGCACTCTGGGCTGTCGAAGTGGCTATGGGAACCACTATATCCACTCCCTTGGATTTCTGATTGCTAAGGATTGTAGAAAGTGAAGAAGTATCCCCGTTGGCGTTTAGAGTTACTATTTCAAAATCCACATCTGAAGCCTCCAGTTCCGTAACTATTGTCTCACGGATCTGGTCAAGGGATGTGTGGCTCAGTGGCTGCACAATCGCAATGCGTATCTTCTCCGGTGCCTTGGCAGATGGTGCAGTAGTTTCGGTTGTGCTCTTTCCGGCACAGCCGGCAAAGAACAAGGTTGCCATTGCAGTCACAAGGATAAGGCTGGTTATCTTTACATTATGTTTCATTTTCTTCACTCCTTCAAATCACAAATCAGTTATACAAGCTTTTACTAATTGCAGACCTTTTCGATATGCCTTCGGATTATGTCGCAGGATGCATCAAGCTGAGACTTCTCCTCAGAGGTCAGCGGCAATTCAACAATCGATTCGATGCCGTTTCTTCCAACAACACACGGGACACCGCAATTGACATCCCTTTGGCCGTATTCTCCCTCCAGAAGCACCGAGAGCGGAAATACCTGCCTTTCATCCCCCAGGATGGATGAGCATAGGGCTGACAGTGCCTGGCCTATACCGAACTCCGTAGAGTCCTTTCCATTTATGATGTCCATGCCTGTCATGCGGGTGCGTTCCAGTATGTACTCCCTATCAAGCTTCGGATAGCTCTCAAAGGGAAGGGCTCCGATCCTAACCTGGGAAAACGGGATCATTGATGAGTCTCCATGTTCTCCCATTGAGAAAGCGCTGATGGCTCCTCTAGAGACTCCGCTCATCTCTGAAATAGTCTTAACCAGTCTTGCGGTATCAAGCAGTGTTCCGGTTCCAAATACCTTCTTCCTAGGAAGACCAAGCTCACGACGCACATAGTATGCGGCGATGTCTGCAGGATTCGTTATGGTTACCACTACTCCCCCTATTCCGATAGGCTTAAGGGTTTCTGTAAGCTCCTTGAGCATCCTTACAGAGCTTTCCAGGAGATCAAGTCTTGTCTGTCCCGGAAGTCTGGGCTCACCGATAGCAATGACCACAATATCTGCATCAGCGCAATCAGCATAGGTTCCCGGACGCACTGCTGCTCCATTTGGCGGAAATGTAAGTGCATCAGATATGTCCATGGCCTGTGCAGCAGCCTTCTTCTCATTCTTGTCCACGAGGACGATTTCCTGGCAGATCCCTCGCCAGGCCAGTGCCATACCACAATGTGACCCTACATGACCCGTTCCCAGAATTACAATCTTTCCACCTGACTTCATCCCCTGCATCCCTCCTAGTAAAACAAAACGCCCCTGGTCTGCCTATAACAGACCAAGGGCGAATACTTTGCGCGGTGCCACCTTGCTTAGGTTCAAATGAACCATCTCATAAGGATACATACATATCCCCGACCAATAACGCAGTCTTGCGTCGGCGCATTTGACGCCAACCTCAGCAGTCCATATTGTTCAGCGCTTCCTGCGAGATTTCCACCGGGTCCCGCTCTCTAAAAGGTGCTTTCTGATTTTCCTCTGCCTCAAAGGTTTCATTCGATTCAATTCTTTCGCTAATTGTATTCCACGTCGATGTGGCTTGTCAACCATAAAACGCAATAACTATGCAATAAATATGCAGTGTTCAGTGAATATGATGTTCCAAAGCAAGTGTTAGAGCCTTATGCTTTCCGGTCCCTCAATAACGAATGCCGCTGCTTCTACTCCCTCCATGGGGTCGTGCTCACGCAGCTTCCCGAAATCGAGACCTGTAAGCTCCTCTATCTGAGCCACAGGAACCTGGTAGGTTTCATACTGTCCATAAGCAAACTCCAGGTTAGTTATGAGGTTCTTCTGTGTCTGCAGGTAGGCTGTCGCAGATAAGGACTCGTCATCTTTTACGATTACCACAACCTTCCAGAATTCAGCAGGTATCTTGTATTCCTTTCTATATACCATGTCGTCTGAACGAAACACAGGTCCTGTGAATACATTGACCTTCATACTGTGCTTCGCGGCATTGCTCAGGATGTAGTCCTCCAGGTTAAGCCAGGTCTTCTGGTTAAGGTTCTTGTGCTGTGGTGAACAGTTCGTGAAGTGGAAAGTGTCCTCATTTGCCTTGTCGGCATCAGATCCCCATACCGGGTCCAGACGCCTTACAAGGTGCCCGCGGTCAAGCTCATTCTTGCTGTAAAGTGACGGTCCGCACTGATATTCTTTACTTATCCTTGGATCATAATACCATTTGTCTCCACTTCGTTTAAGTTCAATCCGATTTTTACCGTCAATGTTTGACGCAGTATAGAAGGCAAGCCTTCTTGATTTGCTCATAACTACTGAAAAGTGCGTATAATTCAGTATTTCCTTGCCATCAGCTGCTTTAACGACATCATTTGCCCTATCCCTCTCCAATTCAGGCATCGGCACTTCATAGCCATCACCAAGGAACTTCTCGTCATAGCCTGAAGCTTTGCTGTACCAGTCCTCACTGAGTTCCTCCGTGTCCATTACAACATCATTGCCAGTCTGTATTTTTTCGCCCAGGAGCTCATCTACAAGCGTAACAGCAATGGAATCTAATCTATCACGCTTATTTTTAAGATATTTCGCTATCGAGCTTATTCTCACACCTTCATTGGCAATCCATTTTGTCTTGTCTTTCGGGTCAGGTATTCCCGCATGATGCAGCGCAACAACTATCCATTGGTCGTTGAACACAGGTGAACCTGAAGAGCCCGGCTCAGTGTCAGTGACATAGTGTATGAAATCATCCGAAAGGAACCTTACTTCATTTTCCCTGACAGTCACTGCCTTTGGGCCACCCTGGGGATGCTGAATTATGGATACATATTCACCCTCAAGTATCTTCCCTTCCTGAGACAGCAGCTTCATATGTCCAAAGTCAGAGAGGTTGTTAACTGTATTTGATGTTTCCTGAACGGCGACAACTGTGAAATCCAGTTTTTCATCGGTAATGAAAAACCTCTTAGGATCAAGTCTGAAGCTTACAGACTGCCGCGGCATAAATTGCTCGTCATCTTCAAAATTGAACTCGGCAAGACTGAACTGAGCCGCTTCCTCATTGTTCAGCACATGATTGTTGGTCATCATAAGAGACGGAGATACCATAAAGCCAGTGCCATAGCTAAGCAATTTGCCGCTTCGGCTCCTAACTGAGATTCTGCACACTGATTTGCCAGCATTCAGTCCAAGCTGCAGGTGCGCAATTGGAAACAGGTCGCTTTTATCGAGTATGCGCTCAATGGACAAACCATCATACGTGTTGATGATGCTCCTGCGCACCTGCACGGCATCCTGATCAAAAGCTTTGGATTTCCTGGCACCCTTCCTTTCACCTTCAAGCTTCTGGTATCGCTTGAGGGCAGCGCTGATTATTTTTTCCTCCATGTCGGCTAACTCTTTAAGGTATATTTCTTCAGGTGTTTTGTTTTTCATCTAATATGCCCTCCTCGGATTGTTGTCTTGATTGCATCGAATCCTCAATCCTTAATGCCCTCTTCAATCTGGAATCAGCTCCGTCTTAAGTGTCACCTTCATTGTTCCGGATGCTGTACCTGAAGCTCCGGCATTGAATATCAGATATTTGATGCTTCCCTCCATCTTAATGTCCATGGAACCGGTAAGCTCGATGATTACGTCGCTTTTCGTCTTTATTGAAGGTTTTATTGCTTCAGTGACAGATTCGAAAAGCTCCTTCAGCTGTACTGCAACGGCCTCATTTCTATCACCAAGTGTCCCGAGTATTGTCCTGTCGTCGATTTTGGTTGAGCTGGCCTCTTCAATATTTGAAGAGACGAAATAAACCTTGATTGACACGATAAACCCTCCTATTTGACAGACTTGAAGCGGGTAATCGGGTCTCCATACATGGAGTACAGAAGCCAGAAAATATTCTTGTTTGCTGACATCTTGTTTTTTACCTGGTGCATTACCTGACCTACTGTCAGATCTTCATCTGAAAACAAGGTCTGATATAACGATTCCGCAAATTCCACAGCATATACCTCCGGAATTTGTGCGAGCGTACCTATATACGTTTCCGCTCCATCCTTATAGAATTCCCAGCCGAAGCTGGTCAGGTCCTTAAAGACACTGACAGTGGTATTTGAATAGCATGCGTTTGCAAATATGAAGCAGCCTGGTTTTAACGGCAAATTTTGGATTATGTCCAGGTTCAGGTTCTTATAGTCTGTCTGCTCATCTGAAATCTGCAGCATCGGATGAGTCATGCTTCCATGGCAGGTAATATGCAGCAGATCTGTTTCAGGTAGTACTTCAACCAGGTCAGAAATAGATTCCTCTATCAGAGGATTGACCTTAATGTTTGGAAGGAAATTAAACAATTTGCGGACTCTTTCATTAGTCTGTTGAACCTTGAAATTACCTCCTACAACATTTGTGATCTGACCGATATCAAGAGAGCTTGATCTCACCCTGTCCTTTTGAGGTATCTTCTTGTTTTCAGGCAATCTTGGATACCTGGAAAATATGAACTTCTTGCTTATAAAATCGGTTCCGTCGTGGAATAACTCCCATGGGATCCATTGTTCATTGGTTGAAATTATGAACGCAGAACCGCTCTCCCACTCCTTTATCATCTCGGAAATCTCATTCGGCACAATCATATGATACAGGTTCTGACATTTGGAATTAAGATTAAAGTAGATGTCCTTCCATTCACCGGCTGATGTGTCACCTATCTTTACTATCTCATCCAAAAAAACAGTAAGCTTCTGGATCCTGTCAAACATCTCATCGATACTGTTCGGCAGACTGACCTTACAGATTGTCGGAGCTTTGCTGTCCTTTGAATATACGTGATAGACGATCTTATTCTTTCTTGCATTGTAATCAACATGCAAGGTGCGGATTTCCATTGTCTTCTTTTTATCAGTAGTAATGGCTTGTATCTTCTGAAAATTATTATGCGTTGAATCCATTGAAACTGAATTCGCTTTAGCTCCAAGGTCTTCAGCAGCGGCTACCCTGGAAGTTTCTGCAACGCTGGAAGACAATATGCTATAATCGACCCTTGACCCTTCAAAGTACAATTCTATTTCAATGCTCTGGTCCCCCAATTCCTGGGGATAGAGCTCCAGCCTAACTGCTTCAGATTCTCCATTAAGATTTAAAGCCATCTGCTTGTTTCCCACCTGAACAAGCTGACTGTCTACCATCTCTGCAAATCCTGGCGCTGTTACCTTATAGTTCAAAGTTACTGACTTCGTATTGCCTGGAACAATATCCTTAATTGCTTTAAGGCTCTGTTTGAATTCCGCAGTATCCTTATTTAGCTGGATTGTCAGGTCAACCTTCTTGTTCAGAACACATCTTGCAGGAAAATCAGCATTCGTGAAATGTTCAATTACCGGATTATGAGCAGAATGTCCATCAGGTCTGTTATCAGTAACCTTCTTCTTTCCTACGAACTTCCTTATAAACAGCATAGATGAAGCACCAATTATCGCGATAATCACTGGAATCAGGCCTGGCGGAATCGATCCGGATTTCACAACAATGCTGCCTGTCCATTTTGCTGATTCAACACTTCCAACAAGATAATACACGCTGACAGGATATGTACCAGCCTTATGATTTACTTTAATCCCGGTTAACTCTGCAAATCCATTTGCATCAGTATCAGCAGTCCCCACTATTTTATCAGCTATTTTGAATATAAGTTCACTACCTTCAATCGGTCTGTCTGCAAGCATCAGCCTTGCGCTCATGCTGATTTCCTCATTGTAGCCGGCACTTTCAGGGACCTTGACTATTAAGTACTCAATTGGTATCCACCTTGCATAAAGAACTGCGACACCATCAGCAAGCTCTTCTTCGCCGGGCTCTATAACATTATTGACACCAGCAAAATAGTTTCTTCCGGTTCCATCAGACATTGAATTCCAGCCATCGAACCTGTAGCCAGTTCTATTGAGATCACCTTGCGAAGGCAGCCTTATCTCTGATTCATATGCTACTGAAACAGCAGCCGGAGTAGTTCCGGTCCCACCGTTAATGTCGAAGACCAGAGTATATTTTTCAGGAACCGGCGCACTCGGCTCCCACCTTGCATACAGGGTTACAGACTCCTTATCTATTTCAAAATAACTCCATGCTTCAAAGTCTCTTCCTGCACCGCTATCCAGAGTGTTCCAGCCTGCCAAAGTATAGCCCTGCTTACTAAGTTGCCCCGTATTATCAAGCACGAAGACCCTGTCACCCTCCAGGTAATTTTTCTCATCGACAGGAACCTGCCCAAAGCCACCACTTGGGTTATATGTGACCTTGTAGAACGGAATGACTTGTCTGGAGCTTACCCAACCAATTCGTCCTGAGAGGTAGAAGATTCTGAAATCATTGTTGATATTATTGAATGCGCTTTCCCAGTATGCTACTAATTCTGGCCCATCCCCGAATATCGGTCTGTTGCAGAAAAACCAGGCCTCAATGAGTCTCTCGCACTTTGCGAATGCGCTACTCCCTATTCTAGTTACTCTTTCAGGTATAGTAACACTCACCAGCCGGGTGCAGCCACCGAACGAACTCCTTCCGATGCTCTCTAAGCTCTCAGGAAATGAAACTCTTTTAAGGTTAGAGCATCCGGCAAACGAGCCTACACCAATGTCAATTACACCATTGGGTATAACTACACTAGTCAGTTCCTTATTGTTTGCAAAAGCCTCGCCACCAATACTGATGACTTTGTAGGTTCTAATACCATCACTTACAGTATCAGGGATTATAATATCTGTTTCTTGTCCCAAATATCTAATTATTGTAGCAAAATCCCCATCGTGTATGAACTCGTAAGGACTTCTAGTTGGTAAATTTGGGATGGGTTCGATTAATATACCCAAGCTAATTGCACTAGCTGACTGGTATTTACTATTGATAACTGTTAATAAAAGTTGTGGCTTGTTTTGCAGAGTCAGCAAAATGAATAAAACAGTCGCAAAGAGAATTGATCTAAACACCGACTTTTTCATTATGGCCCCTCCTCGACAAGGACTATCAAACAGAGGAATACATAATCGCCTTTAGTTCAATGAGTATTTAGTAGGTTGGGAAGCATGCAGGCCAAATCCATATAGATCCGAAAGATGAGTATAACTATTCTATTTTCAGATTTCCTATCTTCCCATCCTCACCAGATCGAGTCTTTCGTTTGTGGCAGCATCTCCGAATAGCACTGCGCCATATCCAGCGAGATCTCCTACTGCATCAAGATCCCAAGATGTTCTTTTCCTTGCCTCAAGAAAGGCTTTTCCCAGGTTTTCTTCCTCGAAGAGGTATTTGTAGAATTTTTGTGCAAATACACCAGCTCCAGTGTCAGAAACCTGCCAAAAGTATCCTGCATATCCTGACACGCCAGCTGCAATAAAGGCAGCAGCAAGTCCGTTGCTGTGTCGTTCATTAGATATAAGCCTTTTCCCCCCTGCTGAACGACCTGATTCACAGGCGCTGCTGAAAACAAAATATGGTGGAGATTTCCAGTTCATGCAAAGGATTTGGTCAGCCTCCAGTAAACCATCATAAAATCTCAGGCCGCTTGTTTCTGGAATCAGGCGGTCAAATGAACCATGCCCCGAAAAATGGATGATATCATAAGTTCCTGGAATGACCATCCTTTTGAATTCAGCTATTGTTGCATTTTCCCCTGACAGGACATCCACCTTTATTTGGTATCCACCCTTCTTTTCTTCAAGGGCTTGTAAAGCCCTAAGCTCATACTTTCCCGAAATAAGGTCCTCTGTAGTATCCACTACTGCAAGTATTCTAACTATCTTATCCTCTGTAAGTGGGTCTCTGTTTGGCCTCAGTATTTCACGGGTAGTTACAAGTCTTCCGAAAGGCAGGGTTTGTGACAGATGCTCTCCATTCTTTCCCATTAATTCCCAGGGAAGGTTCTGGATCGTTTCATCAATATTCAGGAGAACCGCTGTTATCTTTAATCCTGACAGTATCTTATCTCCAACAATGCCGATAAATGTGTCATAAAGCTTTGCCCCAAGCTTCATTGAACAAGCCCTGGCTGTCTCTTGCGTCAATTTTTGGTTGCAGCTCCAGAGATAAAGGTCTTGGGTCATGTCCTGAAGGTCTATTTCAGTCGAGGTGTCCACAATCACGTTATGCTGCCATGTGATCCCAGTTCCCTCAACATGTATTGAAACTAGAAAATTCAGAGGTTCTCCTTCTTCTGGCAATCGGCTGTCGAACCTTGCTATAGAGATGTGAACCACACATGGCATATTTTCCCGATAACCGCCAATCATTTGAACACCTGACTGCTTTTCAGACTTGTCTTACCTTCCAGCTGAGGATGCTGTGGATATCCGGAAGCCTTAAGATATTCATTTATCTTCTTATGCAGCTCCTTGAAGGTCAATTGGTATCCTGCCTCCCGAACCGCCTTCAGCGCATAGTAGGTCATGGCTCCATGATAGTCTCCGTCAATCATGGCATCATAGGAATATTCAATGCTCTTGCAGCCACTGAGCAGAAGGTCCTGGACTCTGACATCCCTGCTTATCTTGCTTCCCCTTGGTTTCGCTTTAAATGGATTAAGCATGCTGGCTTTTCCAATCAAGCTCGGATTAAGGAACCTTACTCTTCTGTGATCAGGAGTATCCACAACCAATGCCTTGTGGACATTTCCGGAATGGCAGGAATCTGAAATCATGTAGAAGCTGACCCCAGATTTTAGCTTGTTAAAAATCTCTCTCAGCTCATCATCAACAATCAGATTCTCCTTACAATCATATGGACAAATCGCTTCGTCATACTTATCCTGCTCATCGCCGCTTTCATCAAATAAATAGGTACCATGAGATGAATTTGTGAATACAAGGGCATCTCCAGGCTCCCCATTCACAATCATTTCCTCAAGTGCAGCCAGTATAGCCTCCTTTGATGCCTGTTCATCCAGCAACAGCTTAATATCAGAATCAGAGAAGCCAAAGTGACCAGTAAGCATTGCAGCCCAGCCTTTCGCATCATTGACACAGCCCTTCAGGTCATTTCCTTCAAACGGATAGTCGTTTATGCCAACACATAGTGCTTTTTTTGCCATCTTACTACCCTCCTTCATACTTTCAATCAACCTAAGTAGTGTATAAAAGCAAATATGCGTAATTGTCTAGATTCAATGGTTATCGATATTGATTAAGAATTCATCCATTATTAACATTATCTAATCCTTATCCGTAGCTGCTGAAAATAATCCAACTAATGCACCGACTGCCTCTGATGCGATAGCGATTCCGCATCTTATGCTCAATTGCAGGATCCAAAAAAGCTAACTTTGATACTGTGTAAGATGCAATTAATGAGTAGCACATAATGTTGCAGCAGCTGCAATATAAACAGACTTTATGTTTCCATACCCGCTAGTTTATCCTCAACAATTTCTGGTAACTCTTGTCTTAGTTCCAAAGTGATAAATTTGATTTTTTTGCTTTGCCTACTAACCCGATTAGCTTTTCTTGTTTGATGGATTCTCTCATTCCAATAAAAACATACAAGATTTATTGTGATATTTTAGAGTTTATACTTTTTGTTCATATATTTGATATCATTTTATAACTTTTCTTAAGTATATTCTACAACTTTAACTAATCAAAAAATACACGTATTTTTTTACATATTTGTAACACTTTTATTCTTATGTTACTGAAAACTGTCAATTTAGTACAATTTTTCGCATCATTATTCATTTTCTTATGCATTTCTCATATCGTTTCATATTTCTTCTTGCTGATAATGCTTGCTCAAACTCTTGATTTTAGCTATAAGAATTTCAAGAAGTTATGAAAATGCCTACTCGGAAATCTCGAACAACGTCTTGAAATATTATTTAATGCAAAAAAGGAAGGAGCAACACCACCCAGTATTGCTCCTTCAATCCATTATTTCTTTAAACTGAATATTGACTTGTGTGATTCTAAAGCTTATCAGATGGCAACTGGCCCTGTGTACCCTGCTTAGAGGTATACCTGTCATTTGACCTTAGAATCTTCAACTCATAGTACGCGGGTTGGAAGAATATCTTCTGCTGCATTGAAGGTCGGTTGCCCATATAGAATGTCTCCTCCATTATGAGGATTGGTTCCTTTTCCTTTATATGCATCTTATCAGCAGTCAACTTCCGGGCAAATCCCATCCTTATTACACTTTCACAGCTGAGCCTTTCAGTTGTGAGAAAGCTGTTGTAGAACCTGTGAATCTCGTCATTGTCATCTATCGCCACCCCGTTTTCGACCAACAGGTCGTAGGGCATGAAGACCAATGCGAATCCCACTATCTTGTCCTTGATGAAGTATGAGAACTCAGCCCGTGACACAAGCGATGACTGAGGAAGGTCGAACAGCTTCCGGTGAGGCTCTGTAGCCGGCTGGAAGTGCATTTCGGTGGTTACCTTGTCAATAGGCTGGATACTGCAAGTGATGAGTGGATTGACGATCTTCTCAATCCCTGTGCTCAATTCTTTATTTGTTTCAAGTACGAAGCTTCCTTTACCCTTATAGTTCATTATCAGGCCGTCTTCCTGAAGGAGCAGCATAGCCTGGCGCAGAGTCCCCCTGCTTATGGCAAGTTCCACTGACAACTCACTTTCACTTGGCAGCTTATCCCCAGGTTTATAGGTGCCATCCTTTATCCTGTTGTACATTGTCTCATATGCAGCCACGAACAAGGGAAGCTTCCTTTCCTTATCAGTTACTGAAGTGACTTGTGCCATATCAAACACATCCTTATCTTGCTCTAGATTATGTCATTCTTTTGATTTTCTTTTGTCTTCATCAATAATCTTTCTCATGGCTTCTATACCAGTCAATATTGCCCTCTTCTCAATTTCAATCGGCGAGAGAGAATTGTCCTGGTTATAGCTCTTGTAGTTAGTTGCTGAAACGAGTGCTGAAGCTGCCCTGACCCCTAAGCTGGTTGCAGCAATGAAGAGAAGTGCTTCCTCCATGCTCGTGCTGGTGGCCCCGCCTTTTTCATAGGCATTCCATTTGTTGATAAGCTCGTAACCAACTGGCTTAGTCTCAGGTTCAGTCTGAGTGTAGAAGGAATCCTTTGTTATAGTGACCCCTACATTATACCTGAATCCCAGTTCTACCGCTGCATCCTCAATCTTCTTTACAAGATAATAATCTGGCACGGATGGGAACTCAAGAGGAAGATAATGTGAAGATGTACCTTCCATCCTTACAGCACCATTCGGTATCACGATGTCACCGCGCTCTACAAGTGGAGAAGTTGATGCGCAGGTGCCTATCCTTATGAATGTGGTCACTCCGAGCTTCACCAGTTCTTCAACGCATATTGCAGTTGAAGGTCCTCCCATTCCCGTTGAAACCACCATCACGGGAGTGTCTCCTATATATCCTCTGTAGCTGGTATGCTCCCTGTTTTGTGCTACTTTCTCCGAATCACGAAGGTAAGCAGCTATTCTTGGAACCCGTTCAGGGCTTCCAGGAATAAACGCGTACTTGCCTACCTGGTCTTTCGAAAGAGCTATGTGCATCATTTTAGTATTATCTTGCATTGTGTTCCTCCATTATACATTATTATATATTTATATTGTCTGTCAATATCATTACTTTACAAGCTTTCCCAGCGCCTCAGGTCCTTTAGCCTTCTTGCCGACGAACAGCAGAATGAACAGCGTCATGAGGTAAGGCATCATCTGTATGAACTGTATCGGGATGTTGATATCAGAGGCGTAGAACCTTACAGTCTGAGCCACTGCGAATACCATACCTGCAAGAAGTGATCCGATGGGATTCCATCCTCCGAAAATGTTGGCAGCAAGTGCCATGAATCCTCTGCCCGCTGTCATGTCGATTACGAACAGGTTGTTCTGGGATAGGGAAAGAAATGCCCCCCCTATACCTGCTATTATTCCGGCGAATATCATGGCAACATACCTATACTTGTTCACGTTGATACCTGATGTCTGGGCTGCGAAAGGCTGTTCACCGATAGCTCTGTACCTGAGGCCGATCCTCGTGCGGTAAAACACAACCCATACCGCAGCTACTATCAGTATCATGATATACAGGAATGGTGACTGGTCCTTGAATAGCATCCCGAGTACAGGTATCTCTGATACAATTGGGACAGTAACATTCGGTATTGATGCTACCGGATCGCTCATGCCTTCCCTGTTCCAGAATACCTTCAGAAGTACCGCTGTTATGCCACTGGCGAACATATTGACACCAACACCGACAACAGATTGATGTGCCTTCAGTTTGAGGCAGAAAATAGCATAAAGATACCCGAACAACCCGCCGAAAACTATTGAAAACATGACCCCCATATATGCGTTTCCCGTAAGGTGTGAACCAAGGACTCCAGTAAATGCCCCAAGGAGCATAAGACCTTCGACACCAAGAAGTATTATTCCTCCCCTTTCGGCGATGGTTCCGCACATCGCTCCTAGTACCAGTGGAACTGAAAGCTGCAGCATCAATGTTATCATCCTAGAGAACAGTTCCATTTCATCGGCTCCTCCTTTTTATCAGTTTCGCGATTTCAGGTGCGGAAACCAGAAGTATCACTAGGCTCTGCATTACTACGATTATGTTAGCGGAGACATTTGTCACTCTTCCCATCCTCAGTGCACCGGTATCAAGTATCCCGAAGAGCAGTGATGTCAACAGTACGCCGCCTGGATGGTTCCTGCCTAGTATGGCAACCGCTATGCCCGTGAATCCGAAGGATGGTGAAAACCCCTCGATGTATCTCCCGTACTTTCCCATTACCTCGGTCACTCCGGCTAGGGAAGCTATGCCTCCACTGAGTGCCATTGCGAATATCATCAGTTTCTTTGCATTCATTCCTGCGGATACCGATGCTGATGGATTGCTGCCGACAGCCCTCAGCTGAAAGCCTGCTGCGCTCTTCCATAAAAAGACATACTGGGCAGCAGCTACCGCAAGTAGAATGAACAATGCCGTTGTAAGCTGTGAATTCCCGATGATCTTCGTAAGCATCATGCCTTCGGGTATTGCGTTTGTCTGTGAGACAGAACCCTCTGCCTTGAATGGTCCGTTCACAAGAAATGACATGAACAGCGTCACAATGTAGTTGAGCATAATGGCGACTATTACCTCGCTGGTTTGCTTCTTCGCCTTGAAATATCCTGGGATGAATCCTACCAGCATACCTGCGGCAACTCCTGCAATAATGCTTAGGGGCAGCAGAATAACTACAGGCAGTCCCGGCAATGCAAGCGCCACAAGCACCGATGCCATGGCTCCTGCGTGAAGCTGCCCTTCAGCTCCGATGTTCAGCATGCCTCCCCTGTTCGCCATAGCTACAGCCAAACCGGTGAATGCAAGCGGTATGCTCTTGCTGAAGGTGTTGGCTATGCTCCTTGCGTTGCCTAGTGCTCCCTGGAGAAGCGCCTTATAGGCCTCAATGGGATCCTCTCCGATTGCCAGTATTATTAATGCCCCAAGGACCAGTGCAATGGATACGCTGAGCAGCGAGCTCCCGAAATCGCCCAGTACTGACAGAGCCTTTAGAGTCGACCGTTTTTTTGTTGCTTCGCTCATGCTTCAACCTCCTTCTCTGTTCTGCCTGCCATGAACAATCCGATCTGCTCCTGGTTGTACTTGCCCCTTGGGAACTCTGCGCTGACTTGACCTTCATAAAGGACTGCAATCCTGTCTGAAAGGTTCATGACCTCCGTAAGCTCTGCCGATATCAGCAGTATCGCCTTCTTCTCACGCCTAAGCCTGAGAAGAGTCTTATGTATGAACTCGATGGCACCTATGTCAAGCCCTCTGACAGGCTGTGCAGCTACCACAAGTATGGGGTCATGGCTTACCTCCCGGCTCAGCACTATTTTCTGCTGATTTCCTCCGGATAGCGATGAAATGGGGTCTCCGATGTCTGCTACCTTGGCATTGAATTCCTTAACTAACCTTTCCGCATCGTTCTCAAGCTTCCTGTAGTCTATGAGGCCCTTTTTGACATAGTCCTTGTCCTGGTGATAACCGAGCAGATAATTCTCAATAATCGAGAAGTTGCTGAGGATCGCATTCTTGTGCCTGTCAGCGGGTATGTACCCGATGCCCAGGTCCTTCCTTTCCTTAACGGCCTTGCTCGTTATGTCCTGTCCGTTTATCTCGATTTTCCCGGAACGGACTGGCATGGTACCTATGATCAGCTCCTCCAGCTCCTGCTGTCCGTTTCCCTCTACGCCGGCAATTCCGAGAATCTCTCCGGCACGCACCTTAAGGTTCACAGGAACCCTTGTCTTGTCATTAAGGACGAGGTCACTTATTGAAAGTACAACATCACCATAGCTGTCCAAGCTCTCACTGACTATATGTTCAACCTGCCTGCCGACCATGTGTGCAGCAAGTTCGTTTTCATTCACATCCGTTGTCTTAAGGTCAGCGACCTTTACACCCTTCCTCAGCACTGTCACGCTGTCAGACATTTCCATTGTCTCATTCAGCTTGTGCGTTATGAATATGATAGTCTTCCCGTCCCTGCGCAGCTGGTGGAGTATGATAAACAGGTCTGCCACTTCCTGTGGCGTTAGAACTGCAGTCGGCTCGTCAAGGATTATTATGTCTGCACCTCGGTAAAGCGTCTTAACGATCTCAACCCTCTGCTTCATACCAACTGAAAGATCTGCTATCTTTTGGTTAAGATCCAGCTTGAAGTTGAATTTTGTTATCAGGTCCCTTACCGAATCCTCGCTTGCTTTCCTGTCCAGGAAAAAGTTCCCGCACTCGTTCCCTAATATGATGTTCTCAAGCACTGTCATCTGGTTTACCAGCATGAAGTGTTGGTGCACCATTCCTATGCCCAGCTTGTAGGCATCATTGGGATTGTTTATGCGCACCTTCTTTCCCTTTACGTATATTTCCCCCTCTTCCGGATGGTACAGGCCAAAGAGCACATTCATGAGCGTTGTCTTTCCGGATCCGTTCTCACCCAGAAGGCAATGTATCTCCTGCTTTTCAACCTGAAAATCCACCTTGTCATTTGCAACGACACCCGGAAAACGCTTGGTTATATGCCTCATATCAATTATCGGCATCAGTATCCCTCCGTTCTTGGTTTTGTTTCATTCATACTTTTACCTGGTAATGGGCGGTATGGGATATCGGTATATATTTGCATCTAGCAAAACATTCCAAAGCCCAAACCGCCCATAATTTATGTCAGATTATTTTTTGTTTGCTTCCAGGAATGTATTGACCTCTTCAAGAGTAGCTGGTATCACCAGTTTTCCTGAAACCACAAGCGCCTTGATCGCATCAAGCTCTTTAGTAACGCTTTCAGGCAGCTTGATGTTGCTTCCATCCATGTTAAGGCCTACTCCTTCGTCAGCGAGTCCCATGACCTTAAGACCTGCCTTGAATTCACCATTCAAAGTGGATTCAATTGCATGATAAGCGCTGGAGTCTACTCTTTTCATCATGCTGGCTACAATGTTGTCAGGAGCAACGCCGTTCTGGTTCAGGTTGACACCTATCGCAACGAATCCCTTTTCCTGAGCTGCCTGGAAGAGTCCCATTCCTGAAGCTCCTGCAGCATGGAATATTACGTCAGCACCCTTCGAATTGAAAGTAGTGGCGATGTTCTTTGCAGTTGTTGGGTCACCGAATCCTCCAACATAGTCTACAAGGACCTCAAGCTCCGGGTTGATATACTTCGCACCAGCAGTATATCCTGCTACAAATCTGTTTAGCAGAGGATTGTTGACTCCAACCATCACGCCGACTGTCTTTCCGTCTCCAACCTTGTCTGTCACCTTATCCTGCTTTATTAGCGCGGCAAGTGCTCCTGCCATGAACGATCCTTCCTGTTCCTTGCTCGTATAGCATGCAACGTTTGGCAGTTCAAGATTTGCGTCAATTAGAGCGAACTTCTGCTCAGGATAGCTTGCAGCTACTTTCTTAAGAGCATCAATCTGTTCTGCACCTACGCAAATTATTATTCCATACTCACCTGATGAGGCCATGTCTTCCTGGACGATCGCTTCATCTGAAACTGACTTTGGCTCAACATAGTCATAGGTGATACCAAGGTCTGTGGCAGCTTTCTTTACTCCCTCGAATGCAAGGTCATTGAATGACTGTCCTCCAAGGCCTGCTTCAGTGAATATTATTCCCACCTTGAAGTCCTTCGGAGCAGCGGTCTGTGAAGCGGATGGCTGGGAACCAGATGGAGCTGTAGTAGGCGTTGTGGGTGCTTTGCTTCCGCATCCAGCGAAAATTGAGGCCGCCAGCAGCAATGAACTAACAATAGCAATCGTTTTCTTCATGTTTATTTTCCCCCTATTATTTGTTGTACATGTTCTCTAACTTGTTTAACAACTTGCGTTAAATATACCATATGTTGTTGTACATGTAAACATTAACAATGATAAAATCTAAAAATTTTTCGTATTCGATTTCCTTGATAACCCTTCAGCTATAATGATAATGTCACTATAAGACATTGACTGTTCCAGATGTTCTGACCATGCAAAGCTTTCATACATCATCTAAATATGTTTCATGTCATTTTTGCTATATCCTCTATCTATCCATCTTATGTCAAGTAAGTTATTGATTTAAAAATTCGACACCATTCAGTCAACAGCATGACCCTGATTATTACAGAAAACTCAGTTTCATTGGTAAATCCCTGTTTGTAGCGAACTAAAAAGGTTTGTGATACTCTAATTCTAACAGGTATCTCAATACAGATTTCAATTTGGATTCCATGGTAAGGAGGATGTATTGACATGACAAATGAAGAAAAGCTGGCCAATCTGCTTGGGGCTGTATTGTCCAAATCATCTGCAGGCACTTTATACAAAACCCTACAGAAGACTTATGCAAATGAAAACATTCATTTTGTGAGATTCGAAAAGGGTGATTATCTGGCTTACATGGGATTGCCGGTGGAGAGGCTCTTGGTCCTTATTGATGGTCAGGTATCCGTCTTCAAGTACAGCCAAGGTGGGATGAGCATAAGGAGCGGTGTGTCTGAAGCTCCTCAGATATATGGTCTCTATGAGACACTGAATGGGACCAGGGAGCATGGAGTTACTCTCCAGGCTGCATCAGGTTCAAGCTGTGCAGTTATTTCACCTGGCTTCTTCCTTCAGGCGATAAAAAATAATCATAAGATCGCACTGGCTGCCTTGTTTTTTCTGGCAAAGTTCACTGACAGGATGCTGGACAGGAACGATCAGCTTACCTTGAACACCCCTTACGATAACCTTGTCATATACCTTTTCGAAAAGAGCGCAGGTAATCCATTGCCTATTATTATAGATGCCAACAAGAATGAGATCGCTGAGCTTATGAATATAAGCAACCGCACCCTTTACAGGCATCTTGAGCAGCTTGAGAGCGAAGGTCTTATAGAGAGGAAACAGGGAAAGATCATAATAACCACATCCTCATTTAGAAACATAAAGCTGAAGTACGACGAATGCCGAAACAAGAATGGCATACCCTGACGTGTCGAAAAAATGAAAAGCAGCATGGTAAGGTCTTATGCGACCTCTCCATGCTGCTTTGTCTTCTGACTATGTAATAATGACTTTGAAAAATCCTTTATCAGATACAAGCTTCTTAAGCTCTTCCATCTGTTCCTGTCCTGGCATGGTCCAGTGCTCGGCTTCTCCCCTGACCCCAATCGGCCTGAATTTTATGAGCCTGTAGGTTACCTTGTTATCCTTCAGGTATGGCTCGAGGATATTGCCGGTATTCACCACTGTCTGGCGGCTGAATGGATTGTTCGAAAGGACCACAGTCCTTATCTCTGTCAGCTTCCCCTGTCTTGCCAGCTCCACTGCATTGTTAAGTACCATGTCATTGCTTCGACCGGTAAGCTCCAGATGAAAGAACGGATCCGAACCCTTTATGTCCAGCATCACCCCATCGGTTACTGCCATGAGCTCTTCGTCAAAGGCTATGGGAAGTCCTCCGTTGCTGTCCATGAGGGTTCCAAGCCCCAATGACTTTGCCTGCCTGAACAGCTCCACAATGAAATCCCTCTGCAGTGAGCATTCTCCCCCTGATACAGTGATTCCCCTGATGAAGGGCATGTTTCCTTTGACTCGCTCAATGACTTCCTCAACTGTTGATTCCTTTACACTTGGAGTTGCTGAGTAAGGGCAGTTCCTGTAGCACGCTCCACAGTCGACGCATTTCATGTCATCCCACTCTACTTTGCCGTCGACAATCTCAAGTGCGCCAACGGGGCATCCGGGAACGCATTGTCCGCAATTGATACATAGATTTATAGTCTCAGGATTATGGCAGTACTTGCAATTGAAGTTGCATCCCTGAAAGAAAATAACAGTCCGGTTCCCTGGTCCGTCAATGAAGCTTGAGTCTATGATATGGTTGACGGGGGCTTTCATAGCGATTCAACTTTTCTTTCAAGGGCATGCTGGTTCTTTGATGCATAGTAGCCCCAGGTGGCATTGGCCTGTCCTACTGCTTCTCCCCTTGATAGCTTCTCGATGTCAGATTTCTTGACCAGATAGCCTGTTACACGTACGACATCGCAGGTATCCGAGTAGGTTGAGAAATACCTCATTCCCTGGCTAAAGCTTCCCTTAACTATATCAAGTATTGCTCCCACGTTGTTCTTTGCAGTCTCATCGAACGGGAATATGTCACCGACTCCGCTTGGGAAATACTTCTGGAACTTGGACTCATGCTTCAGGTGCGTATAGAGGTCCGGCTCCTCGCCAATGGCAATACGGATTCCGGGTGTAATTCCGATGTCCTCTGCTATTCCTACCTGCGCGTGAAGAAGGAAATGGTTCCCTGTAACATCGCAGTATTTTGATTCAAAGCTCTCAAGATGCTTGTTCATTGCAGCAAGTATCCTGTGTGAAAGCTCATCAGCTTCCTTGCTCTGTGCATACCTTCCGGCGATTCCATCCTTTTCCAGGAGCGTGTTTACGCATTCGTTGAGGCCTACTATTCCCACCATACCGGTGAAGTTTTCAAGCTTTATGAATCCTTCCTTCACGAGGAAGTTCGTGGTGAAGAAGTGGCTGTCCTCAACAAGATATCGGATCTTCTCATCCATGAAGGTGCAAAGGGTATTTACAGCCTTTGGCAGGAACTCGAAGAATTCATCGCTGTCCTTGACCTTTTCAGCAATCCTGCTGATCATCACCCTTGAGAGTGTGAATGCTCCGCCTGCAAGAGGCAGTGTGTTGTAGCAGCTTGCTATACCTATCGGGAAAGGATTGGCTTCCTGATAATCATTGTAGTTTGCAAAGCTTGGCTTTGCGCAAAGCTGTGCGCAGCTGAGTGCCTTCTCTGAGAAATCATCTGAGGTCACCTTTTCATCGTAAAGCATGGTAATCGAAGGGACAGCTTCCTGGAACTCCATCTCTGCATCCAGTATGTAGTTGCCGGCCCTTGTCTCCTCAGGCCCTATGTTCATATGGCAGTACGAATCCGGAATGCTCCTCGAGAGGAAGAACATGAAATTCTTTATCTCACGCCTTGCCTCTTCTTCGCTTACACCATCAATGAATGGCTCAAGCATCTTGTCGACCCTGCCCAGATATACAGGGTAATGGGTCACTGATGGCACATGCCTGTAGAATATCTCAAGAGTCAGTATGGCTTCTGAAAGGGTTGTCGGTGGCTTAAGCCTCAGGAACTGGCAACCTTCATCCATAAGCTTCTGGTAGTCAGGCAGTATGTATCTAGGGCAATATGGCAAAAATCCTTCACTAAGGTTGCAGAGAAGTCCCTCCTCAAGCATTTCCTCGAAACCTTCCGGCATATTCAGTACGCTCGCATACTTTCCAGGAAGTGACGCAAGGCTTGTCATTGCCTGCTCATGTGTAAGTGCAGAATTTGCTGCTATCTGCTGTGCCTGCTGAATAAGTGTTTCAAGATCTTTTTTCATATTTCCCTCCAAGTTCGTACTCTTATCAATTCCCCGTTGTATTGTCTATACTATAACAATTTAAGCAGGTCTTAGAATATGCCACATGGCAGAAAAAAGGACCTATTTTCAACTTTTTCAGTGAAAATAAGTCTTTTTCCATCGTTACTGAATTTCAGGCTTTCTCCCTGTGGCTCAGGCCATCAGGTCAACTTCTCCCTTCCTGGGTATTGAGCCTATGGCCCCTTCCCTGGTGACTGCAAGGGCTGCAGCCCTCGAGGCATAGGTCATTGCTTCGGCATGGTTGCTCCCATCGAACTGACTGGCAAATGCACCTATGAAGGTATCTCCTGCAGCGGTAGTATCAACTGCCTTGACCCTGTATGCGGGTATGGTTATGTCCATATTTGCGCTGCAGAACCTTGACCCATTGGATCCCATGGTATAGATTATACTGCTGACGCCTTCTGAACGAAGCTTGGCTATGGCTTTCTCAGGGTCTTCCTCTCCTCCGCTCAGGAGTATGAGCTCTGTCTCGTTGACAACCAGATAGTCAACCAGATTTAGCTTGCTTCTGTCAAAGGCTGCGTTAACAGGTGCAGGATTGAAGATAGTTGAAACTCCCATTTCCCTGCACAATCTGAGTACTGAATATATGACTGGGAGCTGTATCTCCATCTGCAGGATGCAGTACCTTGCATCCTTGAAAATTCCCCTGTGTCCATCCACCCATTCCTCGGTGAGCCTGAAGTTCGCTCCCGGTGACACGATGATGGTATTCTGACCCTTAGCATCTATGGAGATATACGCTTTTCCTGAAGGTCCCGGCTGTTCATCCAGTCCTTCATGGTTAATTCCCTCCTGCTTCAGAAGGTCCTTCATGATTTTGCCATCCTCATCTTCACCGATGGCTCCTATCATCGACACCTCCGCACCTGAACGGGCAGCTGCCACAGCCTGGTTCAGGCCCTTGCCGCCCAGTGATGTGTCTGTTTCAGTTGAAAGTATGGTTTCCCCCTCTTTGGGTATGTGCGGAACCTGCAAAATATAATCCATGTTAAGGCTCCCTACAACTACGATCTTCATTGGTACCTCCTTGTATTGTTTATCTGAGAACTTTTTCAAAGCCTGGTTTAAGCCGATATTCATTGCCTCATCGCAATTATCAAGTAAACCTTAACTTTTTCTCCAGCTACTGAATATCCTTTGCCAAAGCAAAGGTTTCAAGAAACAGCCTGACAAACCTTTCCCTGTCAGCTGACATTGCGAAACGGCAGTTGTTCTTACCCTTTGATTCTCTTCTGTCGAATGAGCAGTGCCCTTCAGCTGAGCCTGTAAAGCCAATTATACAGCGTACATCCTTGATATCCGCTAGTACTTTGGGATCAAGAAAGGCCGCAACCGCTACAACATCATGGAGCGTTGCTGAATCAGGAAGATGCAGCGGCTGGTTTACAGTGTGAAGCTTCATGCGCTGTTCTAAAAGCTCTGCTGCAAATTCACTGCAGAAATTATTCTGGTTTCTCAGCATATCGATTTCTTCTATGGTAATAATAGCCTGGTGGGTCGCATCAAGTGGTACTATAGTAGGCACTACCCCTGAATTCAAAACTACCTGTGCCGCTTCGGGATCATGCCAGAAATTTCCTTCACCGTAGTTGTTGTTGTATAGCTCGTGTCCCCCACCCATTATGGTTAGACTGCCAATCCTGTGGACAAGTTCGGGCCAAAGTGAAAACACGGTAGCCAGGTTTGACAGTGGTCCTGTGGTTATTATGTTGATTGGCACTTTCGAATTCGACAGGACTTCCTTATAATAGAAAATCGCCGGAATATCCTCTTCCTTGAATCCCGGCTCAGGAAGATTCAGCTGGTCGTCATGCATTTTTACTGTTTTTCCGTCTATGACTGCCTCAAGCTTCTTTATAACGTTTCTCTCTTTGTATAGCTTTTTGACCAGTGGTGCCGGTAACCCCCGATATACCGGAATGTTCCTCCCCATTCTCGAGAGAATTCTCAAAGTATTGTCAGTCGTGTGGCTTATGTCCACATTACCGCTGCAGGTACATATTGCCTGGACATCGATTCCAGGGGACAGCAGTGCAAGCATTATGGCAATTGCATCATCCGAGCCTGTATCAACATCTAAAATCACTTTCTTCTTCATAGTTTCATTATCAAGGCCTAAACCATGATTTCCTCCTCTTCAGATTT
>DIWI01000052.1 GCA_002428415.1 Clostridiaceae bacterium UBA6110 | reverse complement strand
GGAACTCCCTCTCGTTGCCGCAGTTCTCGCAGACACAGGTTGTGACATTGCTGGCATGACCATTGTTGAAGGTCAGTCCCACTGATTCAGTAATATATTCCCCGCCGCAGATTTCGCACGGTGTATTGTTTATTATTACATATTCGCTCTCGACGAATTTCATTACTTCATTAAGTATCAAATTGTTGCCTCCCGGAAATTGAATTTCCTATACATGTTATCACTAAGGTCTTTTATTTGCAATACGGGAAATAAAGTCCTAAAAATAAAGTCACTATAGTCAGGTGAATAAATAATTAGGCTGTTAAGTGGAGAAAAATATCCACTTGTCATATAATGAAGATAGTATCTTTATCAAGGCGGAGCAAATGATGGAAGAAAAGACATTCAGTTCTTTCGAGGTCATCAGTGAAAATGTAATAATCAAGAGGATAGACAAGTCTCTTTTATCATACGGGGAGATAAGGATACCCAACTACCTGAGGGATTTCTTCTATTTCCATGAAATGGAGAAGCACGACAGGTGGGACATAAGGATATCCTACAACCAGGATGATTATTATGGAGTCCTTTATCTTGATGATTATAAGAAGCTAAGAGGCAAGCTCAGGTGGGGAAAGGACCTTACGCGTGAGCTTGGCAACGCTGCGGCCAAATATATCTTCGACAAATATGATGGCACAGAAAGCGAGGAGGCAGTTCCGCTCCTGAGGCTTAAGAAGCTTTCAAGGACTGAATTCATAGCTGAAGTTCTGTTTCCCCATGAAATCATGGCCTGCACGAAGCAGGGACCATTCGAAAAGCCGGATGAAAGGCTTGAGAATGACCCTGATACAAGGCTTGAAGTGCTCAAGGTGCATGGTCTGGATTGCTGGATCTGCGGCTTCAACTATGAAAGCTCTTATGGGGAGCTAGGAAAAGGCCTGATACAGGTGCACTACAAAGGAAAAGACGTGAAATCAGAGGTTAGTCTGATTTATGACTTCATACCTCTATGCGGCAACTGCCATGCGATGGTGCACATGATGGAGGACTCTGGAGCAGGAATCAAGGAGCTCAAGGACTATGTGAGGTTCAGGCAGGAGATACGAAAAACCAAGAAATGACCTATGGCGGCAACAGCCGCCTTTTGCATTCCATCTCTACTCAAACAAGTCAGAAAATTCACAATTTTCAGGTTGACTATATATCAGAGCGGGAATATCATTTGATTAAGATACATGAACTGAAGATTATGATACAAGGCGAGTTGTACCGTAACCGCATGGAATGCGAGTTTTCCGTAAATAATCGGGGAACTTACTCAGTATGACCATGGGGTGCGGATGGCGCCTTTTTTAGTGTTTGCAATAAGGCGCTGGAGCTCTTTCTACAAGAGGTCCAAGCGCCTTTTCTATTAGAAAGGAGGATTTTCAAATGGCAAAGATGGCAGTGTGCGTAGGTATTAACGACTATCCGGGATCTTCAAACGACCTTAAGGGCTGTATCAACGATGCGAAGGCATGGGCTGAGCTTCTGGAGAGCCACTATGGATTTGAAAAGAGCAGCATAACCATGCTGACTAATGCAAAGGCTACGAAGGCGAACATACTGGATGCAGTGGGGAAGATGGTTGAAGGTGCAGCATCGGGGGATACAATTGTGTTCACGAATTCATCCCATGGAACATATCTGGAGGACACGTCAGGAGATGAGGAGGCATATGATGAAGCGATGTGTCCTTACGACTGCAGTGAAACCCTGATACTGGACGATGAGCTGAGGGAGATGTTCTCCAAGGTGAAACGGGGAGTACATCTGACTGTAATCTCAGACTCCTGCCATTCTGGCTCGGTTACGAGACTCATTGAAGGCAAGGAATACAGGAAGCCAAGGTTCCTCAGCCCTGATGCCATTGGCAAGTCGACTATCGAGAAAATATACAAGGCAAAATCAAACAGGAAGTCAAAACATCCGCAGTCAGGGATGAAGGATGTACTCCTCTCCGGCTGCACCAGTGATGAATATTCATATGATGCGAGCATCGGAGGAAATTATCATGGAGCGATGACCTACTATGCCATTGAAGCGATTGTAGAATCAGGCTACAGCCTGACCTATAGCCAGCTGCACAAGCTGCTTAAGGAGAAGATCAAGGCTGCAGGTTATCCTCAGACTCCACAACTTGAGGGAAAGAAGGCAAACAAGGGAAGGATGGTCTTCGAATGATGTTTGGAGGATATTCAAAGGGCGGTCTTGAGCTTCCGACAGTCGTACACATATCGATATCGAGGTTCATCAAGAGTCTTCCGAAAAAAGGGGAGCCACTTCAGTTCCTTGTGGCCATGCATGTGGAAGGAACAGGAGTCACCTGGCAGAAGAATGTAATAATTGATCCGCTGGCAGAAATGAGACTCCTCGACCTGACTGAGGACCTATACCTGTGGAGCGTGCATGCCAGCTTCAGGAAAGAGGAGGCATCGGAGAAGATCAGTGAGCTTGGGAAAATACTTCATAAGGAATTTTTTGGAAATGATGGAGAAGCCTTTCTTGGAATGCATGATCCGACAACAGTGCTCCTGAATATTGACGAGACGATAATGAACCTTCCCTGGGAGCTTATCGGAAAGAATAAGCCCCTTCCGTTGGAGATCCCATTCGGAAGGCTGGTCACGACAAGGATCCTGCCTAAAGGAGAAAGAGACCCACTTGCTGAAGACAGTACACTTAAGATCCTCGCAATCGGCAATCCGACAGGCGACCTTTCTGGCAGCATCAGGGAAATTGAGGCGATAAGGGGGCTTGAAGGGGAGCATGCAGGCTATCGAATCGAGGTAAGGACACTGACAGGAGTGGAAGCAAGCAAGAAAACTTTCCTGGAGCTGGCAAGGACCGGTGAATTCGACATCATCCACTTCGCAGGGCATGGAGACTTCAGGGAAACAAGTCCAAAGATGAGCGGCATAATGTTTTCTGATGGGATGTTCACAGCAGACGAAGTTCAAGCCATAGGATGGAAGGCACCGCCTTACATAGTGTTCAACAGCTCCTGCGAATCAGGACGATCAGGCGGTGGTAAGCGGCTTATATCTGGAAAGGGCTCCGGAAATGGAATGGCAGCTGCCTTTATAGCTGCAGGAGTTTCAGGATATGCAGGATATTTCTATCCTGTTTCAGACACAGGAGCAGCACTAATGACAAAAAGCTTCTACAAGGGGATGCTTGAGCTCAAGAATATCGGGCTGGCTTTCATGGAGGCCAGGGAAAGGACCGTGTGGGAGCTTGAGGGGACATTGGACCTTGCAGGATACTCTGCCATATTTTATGGCGATGCAGCTACAGGGAAAAGGAGAGACTTGCAGACTGCGCATTAATGCATGAAAGGAGAGACTATAATGGCAAAGGGTACTGTGATTGACGTACACTGTCATCTGTTTGGGGCCAAATTTGCGGTTATGGAGCTTGCAGCAGCAACATGGGCAATCATCAGGAAGGAATATCCTTATGGAGTAAAGCCAAGAGGAGCATTCGAGCCGCTGAAGGTGCTCGCAAGAGTACAGGGTGTGGCAGACCTGGCTGCTTATGCTGCGAGGTTGATTACAGTTGCAGCTGGTGATGAGAAGTCAAACTACGAGTTTCAGATGGAATCATTCAAAAAGAGCCTCCTGGGGAAAAAGGAGCTTATAGTGGCGCCTCTTATGATGGATGTGTACTTTGCGCTTCATGACAACAAAAGGTTTGCAGGAGCAAAGGGGAGTGAGGCAAAAGGATTTGAGATTGACCCAGGGGAGATGGTGGATTTCAACTCGCATCTTGACAGCATAAGGAGACTAGTCGAAAGGGAGAAGGCAAAGATCGGAAATCTGGAAGGTACTGCAGCCCGGAGAGGGAAAGATGATGCTGTTGAAAGGATATTTGGCGATGTCAGGAAGGAATTCCTTAAAGGCAGCGCCAGAGGCTCTGGCACGGGATATGAAGGGGTCCAGATGACACCTGGATACAAATATCAGCTTGAAGAGCTGGAAGCTCTAGCAAAGGACAATGAAGGAAGGATTTATCCCTTCCTGGCTGTTGACCCAAGAAGAGAGGGCTTCATGGAGCTGGTAAAGCTGAAAGTAGCAGAGGGGAAGGGACCTTTCAAGGGAATAAAACTTTATCCTCCACTGGGCTATCTGCCATCACATGAATCCTTAAGGGAGCTGTACGGTTATTGTGAAAAGAACGGGATACCTGTTACTGTTCACTGCTCGCTTGGCGGAATGCAGAATTTCAGAAGAATCAACCGGGTGACCGGATGGGACAGGAAGGCTGAAGATATTGACTTCAAGGCGATGGGTACGACGAAGAGCGGATTTTATGCCAACCCTCTGGGCTGGGAGACGGTACTTAATGAGTTTCCCGAATTGAAGCTTAATCTTGACCACTTCGGAGGACCCGGCAGAGGAACAGAAGGTTCATTGAACAAGGAATGGGTAGATACGATAAGAAGGCTCATGGCGAAATTTTCAAACGTGTATGCGGATATCGGCTTTGTATCGGACATGGACAGGGCGGCTGAAACTCTGGAGCTTATTGAGGTGGATTCTCTGCTTAAGGAACGTATGATGTTCGGCACGGATTATGTGATGGTGATGATGGACCTTGACCTCGGCGGTCTGGACAAGTACTTCAACAGCTACTACGGGCTTGATTCAGAGATCCTTTCGGGAAATGCGAAAAGGTTCCTGGGGATAACTTAACATCGGATAAAAGGAGGAATTGAAATGCCTGGAGATTTCACAAAATTTGACTTGAGCAAGATAAAGCAGATAAGACAATTCAAGATCAATTATGAGACGGTTAAGAATTTCGAGATGGTAGTCACAAGAGGACCGCTGATTCAGACCTACATTGATTTTATTCATATAAATCCGCTGCTTCTCATGAAGACGACTGAGCAGCCGAGACCGGAATTTACAGATGACCTGAAGCAGCTGAGGATAGAGTCAGTATTTGCATTCCCGAAGGGGAAGGTAATAGTCCTTGTCAATGCAGGGCTTTACCCCGGGATAAAGGCCTCTGTTGACCAGTATGTCAAAGACCTTGCATATGAGGGGTATTTCGCGGTGGTCTATACGGTTGAAAGGGGCACTCCGGCACAGCTGAGGAATTTCCTTAAGGGAAAAAGGCCGATTGTCGGAGCTGTGATGATAGGAAGCCTTCCTGCTGCATGGTATGAGGATACTGACGGTGCAGAATTCCCTTGTGACCTGTTCTTCATGGACCTAGACGGAGACTGGACTGATACTGATGCAGACGGAAAATACAACCAGCACACCACCAATGTACTTCCTGAGGTCTGGGTCGGAAGGCTTTGGACTCCGACAGCTGGGGGAAATGATACAGCGCTGATCAACGACTACTTCTCAAGGAACCACAGGTTCAGGAAGGGAAGGTTCGGTTGCTCGTGCGAGGGCCTTGCATACGTTGACGATGACTGGAGCGGCTTCGGTGACTGCGCTCTAGATATGGCGATCCCTGCTGCAGGAATTGAAGTGGTAACTGACCATACACAGACTGACGGGGACAGGTTCAAGGTTGAGCTCGACTCACACAGGGGATGGCTGCAGGTCTGCACCCATTCGAACCCTGGCCTGCATTCATTCAAGGTTCCCGGAGCACCGACAGAGTACGTGTACAATTCCTATCTCAGGGACACCAATGCCCCTAATGCTTATTTCTACAACCTGTTCGCATGCAGCAGCGCACTTTTCACACAGGCAGATTACATGGCTGGCTGGTACATATTCGACAAGGAAGGCGGCCAGGTAAGCAACGGTATGGCAGCGGTAGGAAGTGCCAAATCGGGATCCATGCTCTATTTCGAGAATTTCTACGCACCTATGGGAGCTGGCAAGGTAGTTGGAGATGCATATGTGGACTGGTGGAAATGCCTGGGACTTACACATGAAGCAAATGAGATACATTGGCACTATGGTATGGTTCTTCTCGGTGACCCTACAATGAACTGGTTCACAGGAGCAGTGCCCGTACCAAGGACTCCAAGGAACGGATCGGTATTCGACCATTTCCCGAGGACAATGAAGCTGAGCTGGAATCCGGTACCAATTGCCGGGGCGAAATACAGGGTGGAGATAGATGCGTTCGGTGCCAAAAACGGAGGAAAGTGGGCTGCAGAGACAGGACAGACCTGGCTTGTATCAGGAATTCTCAATGCCACAAGCTATGACCACGTATTTGTAGGAGCACAAAGAGGAAGGTGGAGGGTAAGGTCCATAGTCAACAATATAGACGCACCGTGGAGCGACTGGAGCTATTTCAGGTTCACGATATGAACAGGGAGGTAAGGGGGATGCTCAAATTCGGGCCGTCCCCCTGCCTCGAGACTCCCTGCATGCCTGGAACCGCATTCCAAATAAGTGAAGGGAATTCCGTATGGTACCTGAAATGCAATGGAAGGCTTCTTGATTGGGGAGATGAGTTTGATGGAACCAGACTTCAGGAGGGCATGCATATGAGTGTGTCAGGAATTGAATCCATTTTAAAGGATATATATGGTATGGAGCATAAGGTAATGGAATTGACCGGGGTAAAGAAGCTTTAGCTTAATATGCTGATGGAAAGGAGGGATTCATGCAATTGGACATCAAGACTGTAAAGGGAATAACTCAGAAAGCAGCTGAAAAGCTTGCAGAAGCAAAGATAGACACTGTCGAAGGCTTTAAAGCAGCTACAAGGACTACTGCAAAGAGAATGGAGCTTTCAAAAAAGACCGGTATCAGCTATAGCCAGCTATACCTTTTTTCCAAGCAGGCTGAGCTTCTTGGGATAGGTGGGATGACAGGAGAAAATTCAGAGGCACTCGTAAGGGCTGGTATAAGAAGCGCAGCTGACCTTTCAGGAGCTGTGCCTTCAAGCATAGAGACATTCCTCAAAGCGATGGAGAGATCAGGTGCGCTAAAGACATCGGGACCTGGAGCGGATGAGCTTGAACTTATAAGAGACTCTGCAAAGAAGCTGAAATCAAGATTCGAGCCTGACAAGGATGACTTGAGAAGCCCTTACATTGAATTTGAGAAGGAACATGAGGCGATTTTTCCAGAAGGCGCAGTGCCAAGAGGCGGCGGTGAAGAGGTAACAGCCTTCTTCAGCGGTATAAAGGAGCTTATGGTCGATATCGGCGAAGGAATTGCAGAGGCTCAGCATGCACTGGACCTAAGCTCCATGGATATCCAAAACTCAATACTCGATGACCCGGAGCTTGCTGCCTATGGCTTCAATGCAAGCTGGTACACCATACCGGAGGCAACCTTCACACTTAAGATGGAATATGCTGTGACTGAAGAAAAGTCATCATCTGGTACTTCAACTGTACGCAAGTTCCTGGTCAGCCCATCCAACGCAAGGTACAACAACTATTTCAAGTCACAGGAATCGGCTTCGAGCACTATCTCCATGAGATTTGTGCCGATACCGCCACCGGACAGGTTCACTGACAGGGTAGCAATGCCTGACCTCATAGGTATGGACCACGATGAAGCCCTTGAAGAGCTGAAGCTTTTGGGAATACCCCTGGGAAACGTGGAATCAACTGCAGGAACCACAATAAGCGGCAAAGCTACTGAGGTCACATGGCAGTCAGTGGACGCCGGAAAAATTCTGAAGATAGGTGAAAAGGTAAGCCTGAAGGTGACTGCCGCACCGTAAGCGAGAGGAGGGAACATATGCCGGACAATATAGAGCTGAACAGACTTCAGACCGTTTTAAGGACCAAGGAGAACCTCATAACGAGGCTTACGGGTGAAAAGGAGGCTCTTCTTGCTGAAAAGGCGGTACTAGCAAACCAGAGCGCACAGCATTTGACGACAATCAGAAGCCTTGAGAGGGAAAAGCTTGCTTCTGAGACCAGGCTGACTGCAATGATCGAGTCAGAAAAAAAGCTTGCAGCTGCAAAGGATACTCAGATAGTGAAGCTTCAGGAGGAAAAGGCGGCACTTGAATCTGTAAAGTCAAGCCTTTCAGGCCAGCTAAGCCAGAGCAATTCACAGATTCAGAGCCTGCAGCAGGAAAAGAAGGTGCTTGAAAACAGCTACAAGGCACAGATAGAGACTGAAAGGAAAGCTGCAGCACTAAAGGATGTAGAAATTTCAAGGCTTAAGGAGACGATTTCCGAGCTTTCAAGAGGTGCAGGAGCGGGCGAGGAAGTGCTGAAGGAGCTCACATCAGCGCAGCTTAATCTTACACAGGTAACGCTTCATGACAACATGATCATGCAGCACCTTGTAGAAGCGCAGTCGATTAACCTGATAAGTGAAGACAGGATCAAGAGGCTGGGGGTTCAGGTTGAGGACCTTTCGAGGACTATTACCGAACTGCAGCTGGACAAGAGCGGAATCAAGGCGGAGCTTGATATTCTGAGGGAGAGGTTCGCATCTTCATTTTCAGCCGAGGAGCTTTCCGGTTACCTTAACAGCGCCGTGGATACCTTCAACAAGCAGGAGAATTCGTCAGATCCAAACGTCAACTACATCATAAACGGGCTTGACCTTCAGCTGAAGGCGAAGCTGTTCAAGGACGAACGGGACAGGATGATGCTGACAGGTGCCGATATATCTTCAAAAAGTGAAAGCACAATCAGCACACTAAATATTTCTATAAGAGCAGTACCAAAGATCTGAAGATAAAATCGAAAGGAGGAATTTTGATGCCAAACGTAGGACAGGAGCTTCTAAACGTACCTTTCCCGGAAATGGTCCTGAAGCTTGCTTCAGCAATAGCAGAAGGCCAGTTCAAGCTTGATATGGTCAGCTGCAAAATAGCCAAGATGATGGGTGACCCGAAGCAAGCGTCGGTATCTCTTCCGGACCTTACAAGCGACGACAATGAAACAATCAAGACTTCGCTGATAGGTGCCGGCTTTCAGCCGACATTCTACCAGTTCACGGACACGATAATCGAGGTGAAGATGGCCATAACCATGAACCAGACCTTCGAGTCCACCTTCTCAACCAGCGCTTCGGGAGGATTCATGTGCTTTGCGGCATCTGTCAACGCATCTTTCTCGTCAAAGTACTCGTATAGTGTCGAAGGGTCAAGCCTCTTAAGGACAAAGATTACCCCGCTTCCTCCAAACACCTTCATGCAAAGGATACTTGACATGAAGGCCCAGAAGCTTCAGCAGGAATTTCAGCTTAAGCTGAAGCAGCAGGAGCTGGAGATGAAGAAAGAAGAGGCAAAGCTGAAGATTGAGACCGACAAGATAGAGGACGAGATCAAGAAGCTTGAGGATACCAAACCTACTCCATAATATGATAAAAGGAGGGAATAGCATGGGAATTGGACAGGAACTTCTGAACGTCCCCTTTCCACAGATGGTTTATCAGCTGGCTTCAGCCATAGCAAGGAGCCAGTCGCTGCTGGACAGGGAATCGATAGAGATACTTAAGATAATGGGAAACAAGGAGCTTGCTCCTGTGTTCCTGCCAGCCATAAAGATCGAAGGCGGAGAGGTTGTGGAGGATGAAATAGAGACATCCATGGTAGGCGCAGGCTTCCAGCCAACCTTCTATCAGTTCGCTGAAACGATAATAGAGGTCAAGATGGCCATAACAATGAGCCGCGAGACAGAATACACCAGTGAGACCAAGGGGGAAGTAAAGACCACATCGACCACCTCCAAGTGGTGGAACCTCTCCAGGAAGACAGTCGTCACTACCACTCCGATTGACGCGACCTATTCGAGCAAATACAACTACACACAGGAAGGCTCGAGCCTCATAAGGACAAGACTTGTGCCAGTGCCGCCAAACTCGATAATACAAAGGCAGCTGGATATGAGGAGCCAGGCAATGCAGCTGATGTTCGAGCTTGATATGAAGAAGCTTGAACTGGCGCTTGAAGAGAAGAAGCAGGCGCTGATGAAGGAGATTGACGACCTGTAGAACAGGTATTTGACTTCTGAAGAATATAATCGGTGGTGACCCTATGGGAGACAATGAAGAAAAAGAGGTCTTGAAAAGTGACATAATTGAAGCTTCACTGCTGCTCGATTCCGGTCTGTTCGACGATGAGCCTGAAGAGGTCATTGAAAACACAGGCCTAAAGGGGCAGGAAACCGGCAGTGCTGAAGAAAACCCTGAAAGCAGCAGTGATGATGCTATGGACATAGGCTTTTCCGTTTCCATTGACGATGAAAGGACTGTATCAGATACAAGAAAAGCGCAGCTTGAAGTAATCGGATATTTTTTGAGGAAAGAACAGGTCCCTAGGATTGACGGTATTGGAACAAAAGAGAAGCCGAAGGCTTCTGTAAAGCCAAATGCCAGTGCAGCCAGGTCATTGAATGGCAAGGGAAAAAAACAGAGAAATACCATGGAGGAGGATTTGCAAATCCCAACCCGTGAAAAGTCCGGAATGCAACTTAAAAGCTTCGGGATCATAGAAAAAGTCAGCAAGAAGCATCAGGCTGCAGTTATTGAAAAAGCTCCTCCAAAAGTTAAAGTGAAGCCCCGACATGAATTAAAGGTCAAAAAGAGTAGTTCAGTGCAAAATAAGCATCCCGTAGGCAGCATGACGACAAATAGCACCAAGCCTAAGGTGAAAAGTGCTTCGGATAACAGGCCAGGCCTGATGAGCATGAAGATAATTGACAGGGAATCAGGCGTGGAGATTAAGTCAATTATGGATTTGGAGATGGACATGAATGCTGATCTGGAAGGGATGAAGGAATACTTCAGGAGGTGACAGCTTGGACGAGAGAATATTCGAGGAAGTGGCAAGGCAGCTTAAGTCACTTCATAATGCCTCATATGAGCTGATAAGGGAAGGAAGGTTCGATGAAGCAGGCAGGCTTCTCATAAGTGCCGGGGAAATATCCGGTCTGACTGGATACAGGGAAGGAATGGGCATGAGCTGCATGAGCCTTTCAAACCTTGAGGCGGTTAAAGGTGATTGTATCAAGGCAATCGAATACGCCAAGGCATCAGTTGACTACCTTGACAAGGAATCTGGACGCGACAGGGCGGAAGAGCTCCTTGGAAGGCTTTCAGTAGCTGCAGTGAAGCTCGGCATGGAGAAGGAGCGGAGGGGATGCTTTGGTGAAGCTTTGAACCTATACTCCGCAGCACTTCCCAGGCTTGAAGGAAAGAGAAGGGAAGCTGTCGAGAGAGAGATTAGCCTTCTGAAGGGAGCACAGGATGGGTAATGTCATAGCTGAAGCTCTGGTCAGGTTCAACAAGGATGCGATAATGGAAATATCAAGAGGGAATCTTCCGGAAGCGCTTGCCATATTCGAGCAGAGCCTGGCAGTGGAGGAAAAGCTGAAGCTCGGCCCTGAGCTGCCCAAGACACTTGTAAACATCGCCAACATCCACATGCTGATGGGAAGCTTTGAAAGTGCATCAGAGAAGGCAGAAATGGCCATTGGAGAATTCATGAAGCTTGGCTGCAGGGAGGAAGAGGAGAAGGCGAGACTTCTTGCAGGTAGGATATGCATACGGCTTAACGACTTGAAAAAGGCGTATGGGCATTTCAACCTGGTTGCAGAAAAATCAAAGGCAAGCGACATCAAGGGAGAAGCATATCTGGAGATGTCAGGCATCCGCTTCACTGACAAGGATTACCTTAAGGCTCAGGATCAGATTGGAAAGGCAATTGCCTATTTCGAGCATGCTGGAAGGAAGGATCTTCTGAAGAGAGCATACCTGAAGCGCGCAGAATACTTCAGAAGCCTGAAAAAGGAAGATCTGGCAAGGCTTGATGACATTCGGGCAAAAGGCCTGGAATCAAATATGGACATATGAAAAGGATGGTCCCTGTGGTCAACGGGGGCCATCCTCTATTAATGTCCAGGAGCTTTCAATTTCCTGTCCATGGATTTAAGCAGAAATATCGAGTCAGCCAGCCAGTAGACTGCGGTTATCACCCAAACCATCCAGACTGGCGTCTTGAGGAAGAATATGAGAATTATTGTCAGTGGCATCCTTATGAACCAGGAGGTGAAGAAGGAGACCTTGAAGGGGGTCTTCGTGTCTCCCATTCCCCTCAGGACGCCCGCAGATATCATGGATGCACCCATGGTGGGCTGCTCGAATGCGCCTATTGCCAGGCACAATGCACCAAGCCTCACCACATCCTCTTCGCCGCCTGAGACGAACAATGAGATGAGCTGCTGCGGAAATATGAGGAAAAGGAGAGATATCACACCCATTACTGCCGAACCCATGATGACTGAGGTATAGGCATACGCCTTTGCACCTTCATGGTCACCTTCGCCGGTCTTAAGTCCGACAAGTGCTGATGCTGCCAGCGCGAATCCCCAGCCTGGCATAAAGGAGATGGACTCGATCATCGTTGCCATGGTATTCGCAGCCAGGGCCTTAGTACCCAGTCCTATTATCATGAACTGACCAAGCAGCCTTACAAGGCTTATTGAGCCCTCCTGCATCGAGGCAGGAACGGATAATCTGAAGAATGACTTCAGCCTCTGCATGTCAAGGGTTTGGATATGAGAAAGCCCTGGCTTCACCTTTGACCGCCTGAGCATATAGGTAGTACTGAATGTCAGGCCAAGAGCCTGTGCGATGACAGTCGCAATGGCTGCGCCCTGCACGCCAAGCTCCGGCATTCCCAGGTTTCCAAAGATAAGGCCGTAGTCAAGGATGAGGTTTGTAAGTGTGGTTATCGCAGAAGCCACAAACGGGACCTTTGTGTTTCCGTAGCCCCTGAGAACTGCGTTGACAGAGCTAAGCACCATGCTGAAGAAAATTGCAAAAGCCACAATCCGGAGATAACCGGATGCCATACCAGAGACCGCAGCCTCTGCACCTGCAGCCCTGACTGCACTTCCTGCAAAGAGGAATACGAGTATTCCTATCATGAAGGCTGAAGCGGCGGCTGCAAGGATGCCAAGAGTTGCGTACTCTTCAGCCCTTTTGAGCCTGCCGGCACCGAAAGCCCGTGCCACAAGGCTCGTGGTAGCTATTGAAATTCCCATGCCTACGAATATGTTGGAGACTGTAGCCACCATCTCGGCGCTGACGCCAATTGCTGCAAGTGCCTGGCTTCCGCCGTATCTTCCGACCATGACTGTGTCAAGGGTGAATACCAGCATTACCAGGACCTGCTCGAATACAGCCGGAAGGGCCAGTCTCAGTACATCCCCTGCAGAAGCTCTTGAGAAGTGCATCCTATACCACTTGGAACACGAAGAACTTCAGGTAGTAGGATTCATCGGAGGTCATGAGTATCGGGTGGTCTGCGCTCTGTGTCCTGAACTCTACCTGCCTCAGCGTCCTGCCTGCATCCCTCGCCGCTTCGATTATTGTTTCCCTGAGAAGCTCCTCGCTCATGAAATGGGAGCATGAGCATGTTACAAGGAAGCCGCCTTCCCTGACCAGCTTGATTCCCCTGAGGTTGATCTCTTTGTAGCCTCTTTTTGCTCCTGCTATGCTGTCCCTCGACTTGGTGAATGCAGGTGGGTCCAGTATGACAACATCGTACTTCCTGCCTTCCCTTGCCCATACGGGTAGAATATCAAAAGCGTTGTGGACCTCGAAGCTCACCTTGTCTTCAAGACCGTTCAGCTTTGCATTCTTCATTGCAAAATCTATGGCATGCTGCGATATGTCGAGTCCGAGGACTGACTTTGCACCGGCGATTCCAGCATTCAATGCGAAGGAGCCAGTATGGGTGAAGCAATCCAGAACCTCCGCGTCTTTCATAAGGCGGTGTATAGCCTTCCTGTTCTCCTTCTGGTCAAGGAAGAAGCCGGTCTTCTGTCCGTTCTCGATGTCGACTATGTATCTGACTCCGTTTTCCTCAATCTCTATCATGGTGTCGAAGGGCTCGGTCAGGAATCCCTTTGTCTCTTCCATGCCCTCGAGGGCTCTCACCGCGACATCACTTCTCTCATAGACACCTCTTGCTCCATGGTCCTTCATGAGGATATCAACGATATCCTTCTTGAACCTGTCTATTCCAAGGGCCAGGCTCTGAATCACATAAATGTCAGTGAATTTGTCGATAGTGAGTCCTGGTAGAAAGTCAGCCTCGCCGAAGACTATCCTGCAGCTTGATGTGTCTATCACCTTGGCCCTGTAGTCAAAGGCATCCTGTAGCCTCTTCCTAAGGAACTCGTAGTCAATCTCATCCTCCTGTTTTCTTGTCATAAGGCGAATGGAAATTTTCGAGCTGTCATTGATGAAGCCCTTGCCAATAAACCGTCCTCTTGAGTTATAGACCTCGATGATATCGCCGTTAGTATATTCTCCGTCGTAGCCTTCAATCTCATCTGTATAGATCCATGGATGGCCCTTTTCTGCCTTTCTTCCTTTGCCTTGTTTGAGGTAGAACTTTGTAAGCATTGTTTTCTCCTTCGAACGGACATTGTCCGCTTCACAATATAGTCCTTTAGCTGAACAGACCCTCTATCTCCTTTTCAGTAAGCTTTCCGAGAATGGTTTCTCCCGGCTTTATGACCGAGTCCACCATATCCTTCTTCCTTTCCTGGAGTGATACTATCTTCTCTTCAATTGTGCCTGCAGTGATGAACCTGTATACCTGAACCTTATTCTTCTGTCCTATCCTGTACGCCCTGTCGGTAGCCTGGTCCTCGACCGCGGGATTCCACCACGGGTCAAAATGCACCACAACATCCGCTTCGGTGAGGTTAAGTCCTGTTCCTCCTGCCTTAAGTGAGATGAGGAATATGTTCTTTTCTCCGTTCTGGAAGGAATTGACGAGATCTATCCTGTCCCTGGAATCAACTCCACCGTCAAGATACAGGCAGGGATGACCGTTTGCCTCGAGCTCACGGCGTATTATCGCGAGCATTGAAGTAAACTGTGAGAAGACCAGCACCTTGTGGCCTCCTTTTATGCTTTCATCGACAAGCTCCACAAGCGCATCCAGCTTCGCGCTCCTGCCCTTGTACCCGTCTATTATAAGTGCAGGATGGTTGCAGGTCTGTCTGAGCCTTGTAAGAAGCGACAGTATCTTGATGTGGCTGTGCTTTGTTTCGCCGGTAATCTCCTTCTTCGCTTCCGAAAGCTTCGCCACGTAGACCTTTTTCTGGGACTCGTCCATGTCGAGGAGAAGCCTTGTCTCAATCTTGTCAGGGAGCTCCTTAAGGACATCCTTCTTCAGCCTTCTTAGTATGAACGGCTTCACATGTGAAACCAGATTCCTGAGGGCGTCCTTGTCTCCATCAGTTGTTATGGGTTTCTCGTACCGTTCGAGGAACTTCCTGTGTGAGCCCAGGTATCCAGGCATAAGGAAGTCGAATATGGACCACAGCTCGGTTAGAGTATTCTCCACCGGAGTTCCTGTCATCGCAAGCCTGTACCTGGATTTGATTGACTTTACGCTCTTTGCAGCTGACGTCACCGGATTCTTTATGTGCTGAGCCTCATCCAGTATGCAGTAGTTGAAGTCCATATCCGCATAAAGGTCCTGGTCCTTCCTGACAAGAGGGTATGAGGTCAGTACTATGTCATGCTCACCAGCAAGTGTGACGAGGGTTTCCCTGGTCTTTCTTGAGCCATCAACCACCAGAACCCTGAGGCCCGGGCCGAATTTCTCTATTTCCGCCTTCCAGTTGTATACCAGACTAGTAGGGGCGACAACCAGAGACGGGCGTGACTTGTCTCCGCTGTCAATGAGAGTTATTACCTGCAATGTCTTTCCAAGACCCATGTCATCGGCCAGTATTCCGCAAAGTCCGCTAGACTCAAGAGCCTTCATCCACTTTACGCCTGTCTTCTGGTAATCCCTCAGTATTGATTTGTAGCTTGCAGGTACCTTGAAATCGAAGGATTTTGGGTCCCTGATCCTCGAGATCATCTCGCTTACATGCGCATCCTTGCTGAATTGAATACCTGTGTCCTTAAGTGCTTCCTCAAGATAAAGCGCTCTGCTCATAGGAACCGAAATACTTCCATCCATAAGGTCCTTTTCTTTCAGACCAAGGTTCGTGACTACCTCGCTAAGCGCTTTCAGGCTGCTGTCGAGGGTGTCGATGAATGTACCGTCCTTGAGCCTGTGATATTTCTTTCCATCCTTCGATGACCCCAGAATCTCTAGCAGCTCATGTGAGGAAAGGCCATCAGGAAGATCGAATGAAAACTCAAGGTAGCTTGCTCCGTCCTTTGAGGATAGTGATATTCCAGGTGAAGAAGAGCCTTTTGTGGTAATTTTCCTGAAATCGTCGCTGTAATAGACCTCAGCCCTTTCCTTCAGGAGCGGAAGCCCCTTTGTCAGGAAAAGCCATATCTCCTCATCGCCGTCAAGATACATATGGTCCATGAACAGCCTGAACTCACAGTCCTCGAACACGCTCATGATGCCCTCTTCCCTCGGGATGTCCCTTACTATAACGATTCCGGTCTCTTTCATGAGTATCTCATTGCCGAGATTGTCCCTGACAAGAGTGTCGTTGTTTTCCCTTACAGTATAATCTCCGTACCTGAATTTGAGCTTGGCTGTAATGCTGTCTTCATGTATGTCAAGGTAGACCTCTGGCCTGAGCTCCTCGGTTATTATCTTCTCCTGCAGGGCACCATCCAGGACGACTTGACCTGTCCTTCCAAGCTCAGGCAGGACACTTGAGAGGAAGGTGTCCCTCAGGTCTGTGGGTATGGAAAGGAATCCGCCATCTTCCTTTTGGAGTATTGTCGAGTTGATCGTCCTTATGGTCTTCAGCTCCCTGTCAGGCACGATGCCAAGGATGCCAGGCTCATGGAACACAGCTGCGGTCTCATCAAGAAAATGGCAGCCCTTGTCGAGCTTTACCCGCAAAGACAGATTGCCTGATTTTTCACTGATGCTGTAGCTTATCTTCGGTGACACCTCTGCAATTAATACAGGCTCTTTCCTGACTCCGGTCATACCCCCTGCGAAAGGGCTTGTATAGTGGATGGTTTCACCGTTTAGAATTCTGAGGACCTTCTTCAGCATCTGAGGTGAAAGCAGAAATCGATCTCCTCTAGTTACAGTTTTCGACCTTACATATGGTTCAGACGGAACGGATAGTGCCAGGTAGATGCTGTAAAGATACTCAAAAAGCTCATCATAAGGTTTGTCTGCCTTGATGAGTCCTTCAGACCACTTGTCCAGAAACTCCTCCATGCTTTTTTCAAAATGCATTTTTTCTTTTCCGGATCTTATCCTGAGTGAGGTTGTGGTATCAAAACCATCCTCTTCCTCAAGGAAGACCTCTATATCCAGCTCTTCAGGAGCTTCCTCGAAAGACGCCATTGAGATACCCTCTATGAGAGCCCTTGCGGAGCGTCCTGCCTGAACCGGGGGTTTACCCTGCCGAAATATGTTTACCTGTCTTCCCAGGTCCACCTTTTCAAGTGACATAAGGGTTGCGAGTACATGCTTGCATGCTTCTCCGCTGGACTCATGGGAGGGGCATGAGCAGTAATAGTCCTCCACAGCTCCGTCGCTGCCCATTTCAATATAAGTGCTGTAAAGCTTCTTGCCCTTTACGGTAGACCTTACCTGGGTTCCGCTAACGTTTAGCGCAGTAACCCTTCTGTCCTTGGAATATATTGAGGCTCTGTCGTATACTGCGGATGAACCTGCCAGCTCGACGAGATATTGCCTTGAGAATGTCATCTTTTGTACCTTCCTTCGGGTCTTTAGTAGAAATTTACGGGCTTTCATTCAGGAAATCTTCTGCGAAGTTTTTTAAAATCTTCTGCGAAGTTTTTTAAAATCTTCTGCGAAGTTTTTTAAAAGCTTACCTAAGCTTTCAAAAGCCACCTATCATTTTACCACAAAATAAGACAGATTCAAAATCAAAGGACATGTTTTTATCGGATGTAATAACTGGAATCAGATTGGAGCTCTTAACGACTGATTTATGTAACTCCGGCAAAGACAGATAAATACTAAAAAGATAATTTTTTAAACAGGTAAACAACATGAAAAGGTTTTGATATAATGAAGGTGGACAGATTCTTGAATTTGTAAATGAACGAAGAACAAGGAGGGGCGAAATGGGCAGCATAGTGCTGGAAAGATTCTTGAGGGAAAATCTGGCGGAGCTTAAATCGAAGGGACTCTACAACGAGATAAACATCCTTGACGGGGCGAACGGACCTGTAATTGAAATCGGAGGGAAGAAATTCATAAACCTTTCATCCAATAATTATCTCGGGCTTGCGACAGACAAGAGATTGATAGATAAGGCTGTGGAAGCTACTGTAAGGTTCGGTGTGGGTGCAGGCGCTGTAAGGACAATAAACGGTACGCTTCAGGTGCATGATGAGCTTGAAAAGAGAATCGCGAGGTTCAAAGGAACTGAGGCAGCCATTGCATTCCAGAGCGGCTTCAACTGCAACATGGGAGCGATTTCTGCGATAATGACCAAGGATGATGCCATTCTTTCTGATGAGCTTAACCATGCATCGATCATAGACGGATGCAGGCTTTCAGGGGCAAAGATAATAAGGGTCAGGCACCAGGACATGGATGACCTGAAGGCTAAGGCGAAAGAGGCCATAGCATCAGGACTTTACGGGAAGCTCATGTATATTTCGGACGGTGTATTCTCCATGGATGGAGATGTGGCTGACATAGACGGTATTGTCGAAGCCTGCAGGGAATACGACCTCATCAGCTACATAGATGATGCTCATGGCTCAGGTGTCATGGGAAAGGGTGCAGGTACAGTCAAGCACTTCGGGCACTCAAAGGATATCGACCTGCAGATGGGAACCCTGTCAAAGGCGATAGGAGTCGTCGGTGGCTATGTAGCAGGGACAAAGGACCTTATAGACTGGCTGAAGGTCAGAGCGAGGCCGTTCCTCTTTTCAACCTCAATGACACCTGCAAGCGCAGCTGCATGCATTGAAGCCATTGATATCATGGAAGATAGCACTGAGCTTCATGACAGGCTCTGGGAAAACGGGCTATACCTTAAGAAGAGGCTGAAGGAGATGGGCTTCAACATAGGGAATTCACAGACACCGATCACTCCGGTAATTATAGGCGATGAGGTTAAAGCACAGAGATTCTCAAAGAGGCTTTTTGAGGAAGGCGTATATGCCAAGGCCATAACATTCCCTACAGTGCCAATGGGAACCGGAAGGATCAGGAACATGCCGACTGCAGCACATACTACAGAAATGCTGGACATAGCCCTGTCAGCCTATGAGAAGGTAGGCAGGGAACTCGGAGTCATTTAAGGGGAGACTTTGCGATGAAGAACATACTTGTAACAGGAGCATTGGGCCAGCTTGGCTCTGAGCTTGTAACACACCTCAGGGGAATATACGGAACCGACAGCGTACTTGCTACTGACATCAGGAATCCTCAGGAGGGCACGAAGGTGGCTGAAGGGCCCTTTGAACTGATGGATGTGACTGATGGAAATGGATTCATGCAGGCTGTAAGGAAATGGAAGCCTGACACGATAATACATCTTGCCGCACTTTTGTCTGCAACCGCCGAAAAGAACCCCATGCTTGCATGGAACATAAATATGGGGGGACTTATGGCAGGCCTTGAAGCTGCCAGGGAAGTTGGGGCAAGCTTCTTCACTCCAAGCTCAATAGGTGCATTCGGACCTTCTACTCCAAAGGTGATGACTCCCCAGGATACTATCCAGAGGCCGAGGACCATATACGGAGTAACGAAGGTTTCAGGTGAGCTCCTTTGCGACTACTACCACCTGAAGTTCGGAGTGGATACCAGAGGAGTAAGGTTTCCGGGGCTGATCGGCTATGTCACGGCACCAGGCGGTGGAACCACGGATTATGCAGTTGACATATTCTATGACGCCATAAGGAAGAAAAGCTACACCTCTTACATAGCAGCAGGTACATTCATGGATATGATGTACATGCCTGATGCACTGAAGGCGGTGGTTGACCTTATGGAGGCTGACCCCGGAAGGCTCCTGCACAGGAACGCTTTCAACATCACGGCGATGTCCTTCGATCCGGAACTGGTCGCTGCTGAAATCAGGAAGCATATTCCTGATTTCAAGATGGGCTATGAGGTTGATCCTGTTAGACAGGCAATTGCGGATTCGTGGCCAAACAGCATGGACTGCTCTGCAGCTGCCCTCGAATGGGGTTTCAAGCCGGTCTATAATCTAGAAGGCATGACTTCCGACATGCTTGTGCAGCTCAGGAAAAAGCTCATTGGCACTTAAGAAGAGATAATGGATGATAAACTGGAGGAATAACAATGGATGAGAAATTTCTGATAGTTAACAGCAGGATACTGCCTGAAGTTTTTTCCAAGGTGCTTGAGGTCAAGAGACTTCTGCATACAGGAAAGGTAAAGGATATAAGCGAGGGTGTAAAGGTTGTCGGGATATCACGAAGCGCCTACTACAAGTACAAGGACAATGTCTTTCTGCTGTCAGAGGGCACAAAAGGGCGAAAAGCAACGATCAACTTTCTGGTAAACCATGAGCCGGGAGCGCTTTCCAGAGTCCTGGACAAGCTTGGCGAGGTAAAGGCGAACATCGTTACGATAAATCAGGACATTCCGATAAACAACGCCGCCAGCGTAAACCTTACAATAGATATGGCCGAGATGGTCATGGACATCAAGGAGCTCATGGATTCGCTCAGTAACGAGGATTTCATAATAAAGATGCAGCTGATTGCTGTGGAATAGGAACTTCACGGATTGTTAACATTGTAGCGCACTATACCTTTGACATTTTTGCTATACTCAAACTGACAGGAGGTGCACTAAATGGAAGTAAAATACTTTTCCTTCATTGGTGACATATTTGGATTCATATTCCCTCTGATCATTTTCTTTGTGATCGCAAATACAATAAAATCGGCATCGGAGGCACAAAGGAAGGCGCAGAGAGGTTCAAGAGGCAATGTGTGGCAGGATCCGACCATGCAGCCGAACAAGAACGTCACAGGAACTATCCCGGGCAGAAGCACTGCAACCAGACAGGAGCCATGGAACGATCTCGGTAAGATGATACAGGGCTATATATTCGAGGAACCGGAAGCTCAAAAGCCAATGCAAAGAAACACATCAAGAAACCAGCCTTCAATGAAGGAGAGCCAGACCGTCATGAGAGACCAGATGAAGGCGGAAAGGGACCTTAGGTATGAAGGTGACAAGTATACCGGAGCTTCATCACCAAAGAACCAGGGGACAAACACCATGAGAGATGGCCAGACTGTCCTCAGGGAACAGATGAAGAAGGAAAGGGACAAGAGGTATGCAGGTGACCAGGACAAGACAAGGGTCGCTTCGTCAGCACCGACTGATGGCAAACCACAGGCTGCATTCGACACCTACATCCCGCCAAGAAGCGACAGCTTCATAGCAGGTATGGGCAATTCCTTCCTGAACTATGCTGACCAGTTCCTGAGAGCCGGAGACAGCTACCTTAACTACAAGCCAGGCGGACTTTACGGGTATAGCTCAAAAAGCTATGAAGAAGCCCTTAAGAAAACCGATGCGATGAAAGCCAAGGAGTCAGCAGCTGCAAAGCTTTGATTAGACTTACGATATGGGGGAGCAGCGAATGCTTCCCCTATGCTTTTCTGGGAATTTACCCAGGCTGCTTCTACTGACAAAAACCACATAATAAAGTAATATTTATATGTAAAACAATTTAATGCTGGGAGAGATTGATATGGATAAGGACAGGATAGAGAAGGCGGTAAGGGAGATACTGATAGCTGTCGGAGAGGATCCGGACAGGGAAGGCCTTACAGATACGCCCAAGAGGATAGCCAGGATGTATGAAGAGATTTTCTCTGGTATAGGAGAGAATGCCGAGGACCATCTCCAGGTGTATTTCCAGGATGAGAAGTATGAGGAGCTGGTGCTTGTCAAGGACATACCATTCTATTCCATGTGCGAACATCATCTTGTGCCATTCTTCGGAGTAGCCCATGTGGCGTACATACCTAAGAGCGGGAGACTTACAGGTCTCAGCAAGCTTGCAAGGGTCGTTGAGACAGTTTCAAAGAGACCTCAGCTTCAGGAAAGGCTTACTGCGGAAGTCGCCGACATCATCATGAAGAAGCTTCAGCCATATGGCGCAATAGTTGTAATTGAGGCTGAGCATATGTGCATGACGATGAGAGGCGTGAAGAAGCCTGGATCGAAGACAGTCACATCCGCAATACGCGGAATATTCAACAAGGACTCCAAGTCGAGAGCTGAAGTTCTTTCGATGATCAACAAGGGGCACTAGACATGGGCATAGTATACTCAAGCAAGATAAGAAGGATATCCTTCCAGGGAAGGGAGCTTGAACTTGGCAGAAAGACTCTGATCATGGGAATACTCAATGTAACCCCGGATTCCTTCTCTGACGGAGGTGACTTCATTAGTCCCGATAAGGCAATGGACAGGGTTAGGAAAATGATTGAGGAAGGCGCTGACATCATCGATGTCGGCGGCGAATCATCAAGACCAGGCCATGAGAGGATAACCGAGGAGGAAGAGCTGAGGAGGGTCATCCCTGTAATCAGAAGGATCAGGGAAGAATCTGACATACTCATATCTCTCGACACCATAAGGAGCAGGGTAGCCGAAGAGGCGCTAAGGGCCGGAGCAAATATCATAAACGATATTTGGGGACTGCAGCTGGACAGGGATATGGCTGACGTTGCCAGGCGATATGATGCGCCGGTAATCGTCATGCATAATCAGGATGGAACTGAATATGATGAGGATATCGTAGAGTCAATAAAGGGATTCTTCAGAAAATCCATAGAGATAGCTGAAAGGGCAGGTCTTAGAAGGGAGCTTGTAATTCTTGACCCTGGATTCGGATTTGGAAAGACAGCCAGGCAGAACCTGGACCTGATGCCGAGAATCTCTGAGCTTCTTGAGCTGGATTATCCGATATTACTCGGGACTTCAAGAAAATCAATGATAAACATGGTCCTGAATCTTCCTCCCAAGGAGAGGGTAGAAGGAACAATAGCAACCACTGTACTTGGAATAGTACAGGGAGTTGATATCGTCAGAGTGCATGATGTGCTTGAGAACGCAAGGGCGGCCGCAATGACCGATGCCTGCGTGAGGAGGTAGGATGGACAGGATAATAATGAAAAACATGGCATTCCACGGAAACCACGGGGTCCTTCAGGAAGAGAAGGTTCTTGGTCAGAAATTTTTCGTGGATTGCTTCCTTAGCCTTGACCTTTCAAAGGCAGGGAAGAATGATGACCTGAATTTGACTGTCAGCTACAGCGAGGTGTACGACAGGATAAAGGTCATCATGGAAGAGGAAAGGTACGACCTCATTGAGGCTGTTGCTGAGAGGATATGCAGTGCAGTCCTTGAAAACCACGAAAGAGTCATGAAGGTTGAGGTAACAGTAAGAAAGCCTGAGGCTCCAGTAAAGGGGATCTTTGACTATTTTGCAGTTGAGATCGCAAGGGAGAGATTATAGATGGCAAAGGTTTACCTCAGCCTTGGAACCAACATGGGCGACAGGCTTGAAAACCTGAGAGAAGCTCTGTTTCTAGTGGATGAAGGGGTGCGTGTAGACATTGTCTCATCCGTATATGAGACGGAGCCATGGGGCTTTGAGGATCAGGACAGGTTCCTGAATATCGCGCTTTCTGGTGAGACTGACCTGAGTCCTGTTGAGCTACTGGACTTCACCCAAAGCATCGAAAGAGCCATGAAGCGGGTAAAGACTGTCAGGTATGGTCCAAGGGTAATAGACGTCGACATACTTCTCTATGAAGGAGTGGCGATGGATACGGAAAGGCTTACCATTCCCCATCCGAGGATGAGTGAAAGGGCATTCGTGCTGGTGCCTCTAAGGGAGATTGCCATGGATGATGTCATTCCTGGTGAGAGCATTTCAGGGCTCCTTGATAAAATCGGAAGTAAAGGAGTCACATGCTTCAGGGAGGCGCCATGGAGAGGCTGAATGCAATTCTAAGAGATCCGTTCTTTATTGAGAACATCAGAAAGACGAATGAACGGGAGAAGGACAGAGTCTTCTGCAGGCATGGACTTGACCACCTGATGGATGCAGCAAGGGTTCTGTATATCCTGGTTCTGGAGGAGCATCTGGAGATTTCCAAAGAGACTGCTTATACAGCTGCATTCCTTCACGACCTGGGTAGATGGGTGGAATACGATACGGGACGTGACCATGCGGAAGCTGGAGCTGAGCTTTCCGAAAGGCTTCTTGACGCCCATGGTTTCAATGGAACTGAAAAGGAAATTATACTTTTAGCGATAAGAGGTCACAGGGTAAAGGGAGCAAGCGGAATTCTTACAGATGCAATGTACCGTGCGGACAAGCTTTCGAGGCCATGCATTACCTGCGGGTCTATAAACAAGTGCAAGCGGTTCAGCTATGGAGAGACCGCAGAGATAGAATATTGAATTAGGAGAGGATCTTTTGAAGACATTCAGGATTAGCAACAGAAAGAAAATTACGGACAGGATGGAGGATGGAAGCCTCCTTATAATGATGGCGGGAAAAGCCCCGAAGAAGACTGCAGATGAGGCATATGTCTATACACCAAACAGGAACTTCCTCTATCTCACGGGAGTTGACGAGGAAGACGTGGTCATGACTGTCAGGAAGTGCGGAGAAGAGATCACTGAAGCTCTCTTCATAAAGAGAAGGGATGACGCTAAGGTTAAATGGGTAGGCGAAACCATAAGCCCTGAAAGGGCGAAGGAGGTTTCTGGCATCGAGGATATCAGATATCTTGATACTCTTGAAGAGCATATCCATGGACTGATATCAAAGGGTGAGGTCTGCACAGTATGGCTGGACCTTGAGAAGGACGGCTTCATTTCGCCGGACCAGCCTGGGATGATAATGGCAAAGGAGCTCAAGGGTAAGTACCCTCAGCTTTCAATAAAGGATGTATTCCCTCTGCTTTCGGCTTCCAGGATGATAAAGGAGCCTCATGAAGTAGATAACATAAGGAAGGCCATAGGCATAACAAGAGAAGGCATATACAACCTGATGAAAAATGCAAAGCCGGGCATGAAGGAATACCAGCTTGAGGCTTATTTTGATTTCGTGCTGAAGCATGAGGGAGTCAAAGACTTTGCATTCAATACCATAATGGCGTCAGGTGCTAATGCTACGGTGCTGCACTATGTGGCAAATGACGCGAAGGTGCTTGATGGCGAATTAGTCATGATGGATCTTGGGGCGACATATGAGAATTATAGCGCGGACATATCCAGGACATTCCCAATTAACGGGAAGTTCACCGAGAGGCAGAAGGAGTTCTACAACCTTGTGCTGAGGGCACAGCAGGCCGTAATAGACGCCTTGAAACCAGGACTCCCGTGGTCTGAGATCAACGCCATAGTACACAAGGTATATGCTGAAGAGCTGAAGACAATGGGGCTGATCGAGAAGGACGAGGAAGTGAAGGACTACTACTATCATGGCACATCGCACCATCTTGGGCTTAACACCCATGATGTCGGCTCAAGGGACCTTGCCCTTGAAGAAGGAATGGTGCTTACTGTGGAGCCGGGAATATATGTTGCCAAGGAAGGCATCGGCATAAGGATCGAAGAGGATGTCCTCATAACCAGGGATGGCTGCGAGGTCCTCTCAAGTGACATAATAAAGACAGTCGAAGAAATCGAAGAATTCATGTCCGGGAGGTAACATCATGGCGAAAAGAAAATGGAACAGGCTTGAGATTGAAGCATTCAGGAAGAGCCATGGCCAGGGCTTCTATTATAACAAGGAAGACTCAAACATTCTGGTACCGAAGTCCTTCGGAATCGGAAGGACCTTCAACTGGGCGAATCCGATATCATGGGCTGTCATGGCAGTCCTAGTCGGATTGATAATCTACAGCCTTGTGACAAGATGAAAAAAACAGGATCTGCTTATGCAGGTCCTGTTTTTTGAAGTGACGATGGATTACTCTATGGACTGGATCGATTCCTCTGCCAGGTCGAATTTGTCAATCAGCTTTCTGACTGCCTTCTCACACTGGTCTTTCCTGACAAGGACGGATATCTTGATCTCTGATGTGCTGATGAGCTCTATGTTGATCTTCTCTTCAGCAAGCGCATCGAACATGTCAGCTGCTACTCCGAAGTTGGTTATCATTCCTGCGCCTACTATGCTTACCTTTGCAACGTCGTCATCGCAGGTCACATCCTTGGCACCGATCTTTACAATGACTTCCTTCATTACCCTCAGGGCTTCATCCATCTGGTCCCTGTCAAGGGTGAAGGTTATGTCGTTGAGGCTTCCTTCCCTGGAAATCTGGACAATCATGTCAACATTTATTGACTTATCGGCAAGAGTTTTGAATATATCCTTAGCCACTCCTGGTCTGTCCGGAACGTCGTATACCGTAAATCTAACTGATTTCTTGTCAAAGGCCACTCCGCTTACTACTATATCATTCTCCATATCTGAAACCTCCTGGACTATTGTACCTTCTTCGTGATTGAAACTTGAACGGACATGTATCTTCACCTTGTGGATCTTTCCGAACTCGACTGACCTTGGCTGAAGTACCTGAGCTCCGAGGCTCGCAAGCTCCAGCATCTCATCGTATGTAATGGTGCTGAGCTTCTTTGCATTCTTCACAAGTCTTGGGTCTGTAGTGTAGACTCCGTCTACATCTGTGTATATCTCACATATTTCGGCTTTAAGTGCCGCTGCAAGAGCCACAGCTGTAGTATCTGAACCGCCTCTTCCAAGGGTGGTGATATCATTGTCTATAGTTATTCCCTGGAATCCCGCTACAATAACAATCTTTCCTTCATCCAGCTCTTTTTCAAGCCTTGACGAGGTTATGTCCATTATCCTTGCCTTGCTGAATACACCATCAGTCTTTATTCCAGCCTGGGGACCTGTAAGAGATATTACCGGTTCACCAAGGGCATGTATTGCCATGGCAAGTAGAGATATGGAGACCTGCTCTCCAGTCGAGAGAAGCATATCCATTTCCCTTACAGAGGGGTTTTTTGATACTTGTTTTGCCAGGTCTATCAGATGGTCGGTGCTGTCACCCATAGCCGATACGACAGTTACGACCTGATGGCCTTTTCTCTTGGTTTCAACTACTCTGTTTGCGACTCTTTTAATGCATTCGGCATCGGCTACGGAACTTCCGCCGAATTTCTGAACGATAATACTCATAATTCCACCTTTTTCCTGCGTTTTTTCCATCTGAATATCCTGCAGGATTTATGCATCCGCAGGAAGGACACTTGCGTTTTGATTTCCATGATTATAGCACCACGGGATACGTTATTGCAATAGCATTATCAGTACTTGGAAAAAACGGGAGCCAATGAAGAAAAAAATTCCCGGAATTTCTCCAGGGAATAATTATTACTATATTTGAGTTATTATTTGCCAGCAGTCAAAATGTTGACTATCTTGGCGTCCACCTGCACGGGATATGATTCCCTGACAGTACCTGTTATCTGCACTTCTACAGTCATCCCCTTGACGAGCAGTCCGGGACCCTTAGCCATCTTCTTGCCATCCCTGTAATAGACAGTATCATTTGTCAGGTAAACTGATGCCTTGTCGAACTGCAGTCCGGTGTCAGTTGTCTCTTCGACAAGAATATTTCCCGTGTTGCCGTCAAAGGTGAGCTCAGTTATTACTCCTCTGATGTCAGGCTTGAAGCTCCTAAGAGCGGTTCCCATTCCTGAGTAAAGGAAAACGCCTGTCATTATGGCTGCTGCAAATATCGCAACATAGACCGGTAGCTTGTTCTTCATCATATACACCTCTTCAGATCCCTGCATTGGAAAAGCTGCCGTAGAAATAAACTGCAGCAATCGTCATCATTATCATGAAAATCGAGTAGAATACAATTTTTATCCTGTTTATACTTTTCTCCAATACAAACACTTCCTTCCGCAATCTGATTATTGCAGAAAGAAAATGGCTTTGGATGACAAAAGGGTGAATTTTTGGATGGTCCATCCAAAAAGAAAGAAGTCCCGCGAAAGCGGGACTCCAGATAAGCTATTTGACTGTCAGAACGAGTGGTTCCTTGTTTGCGAAGGAAGCCTTGATCGCTTCTATGATGTTTCCATGTGCATCGTTAAGGCTCATTGTTGCGCTTGCTGTGACTTCAGCAAGGTCAGCCTTCTCGGCTGCTGTCAGGGCATCGTACTTGGCCTTGTCAGCTGCATCTTCGCTTCCGTCCTTGAGAGGTCTTCCATTCCTGTCAGAAGTGTACTTCTTGAACCAGGTCTCGATCTCAGCAACAGTCTTTCCTGTGAAGAGCTTCTCGAATGCATCCATCTGCTCATGCCAGGTGCTTATGCCAACCTTGTAGTCTGCTCCTCTTTCTCTCTTGGACTTCCAAAGCTTAACTTCAGCCTTGAAGTTGTCCTCTGTGTCAGGTGTCTTTCCATCTACCTTCTCATCGTGGTTCTCGTCGAAATTGTATCCGCCCTGTCCAGGCCATCCGCTGAAATGAGGCATTCCAGCTCCGTCATAGTTAGGTGATGCGATTTCAAGCTGATCGATGTGGATATATGCTATCTTTCCATCCTTGTCGAACAGTGTGTTGACTACGACTTCATTGAAGCTGTAGACCTGAGTGTCAGTGTCATCCTTTCCGGGACCTATCCTAGGCATGAAGCTTACGCCGAATCCTGTGGAGGCTGCCTCAGTGATCTTAAGCTGCTGCTTTGTTGCATATGCGTTCTTTATAGCTTCAATTATGTTTCCATGTGCATCTGTAAGGCTTATTGTGGCTGTTGCAGTGATTTCTGCCAGGTCAGCCTTTTCTGCGGCTGTAAGGGCATCATACTTCGCCTTGTCGGCTGCATCCGTACTGCCGTCCTTGAGAGGCCTTCCGTTCCTGTCAGACGTGAACTTCTTGTTCCATGCCTCTATCTCAGCAATGGTCATTCCTACGAACATCTTCTGGAATGAATCCATCTGGTCCTGCCAGGTGCTGATTCCTACCTTATATTCGGCTCCTCTTTGTCTCTTTGTCTTCCAGAGAGCAACCTCAGCCTTGAAGTTGTCATCTGTATCAGTTGTCTTTCCATCGACCTTCTCATCATGATTCTCGTCGAAGTTGTATCCGCCCTGTCCTGGCCATCCGCTAATGTGAGGCATTCCGGCTCCGTCATAATTCGGGGATGCTACTTCAAGCTGGTCTACATATATATAGAGTATCTTTCCATCCTTGTCAAAAAGTACATCCGCATAAACATTGTTGAAGCTCCAGACCTGTGTGTCCGTATCATCCTTGCCAGGTCCTGTCCTTGCCATGTTTGAAAATCCAAGTCCGTGGAATATGGTGTCAGCTGTAACCTCACCAGGCTTGGTATTGTCGACTATCGGCCATGGATTGGCTTTAGGGTCAAGTGCGTTCTTAACTGCGTATATGAGCGCGCGGCTGGTAACGGTAGCGCCTGCAACTACATCCACATCAGCTGAATTCTTCTCCACGAATTTCGCCGGCAGCTGCTCGATAGCCTTGCTTCCGACTCCCGCAGTCTCCTTGTCGCCTTTAGCTACAACCTTGGTGATCTTGTCTCCTTCCATGGTGACAGTAACTGTAACGTCCCCTCCGTAACCCTTGCCTGTTCCGGTAAGAGTCTTGGTCTCTACTTTGGTTCCGCATGCAGACAGGCTAGCTATCATTGCGGCTGTAAGAATGATGGTTGTCAGTTTTTTCATAATTCCCCTCCATTTGTTATTTTTGGCTTAGGTGGCAGGAAATATGTCACCAGATTTGGAACTATATTGACGATTGTTAACCAATATATAAAATAATGGTTAATCTATTAACAATTATAGCACTCCATTTAAACCTTTACAACGGCAATGGCTGGTGATTCAGCCTTGAATATTCAGTACATATTAATTTTTTGATACTTTTATGTCAGGGAAGACAAAAGAAAATATTCTTGAATGAAGCGGTTTTCAAGGGTATTCAGGATTGAAACAGGAATTGACTGGATGACAATAATGCATTATTATATAAAATAATGAATAAATATTAATATTTTATTCAGTTGTAAATTATTGCGGATTGTAGAATTTAGACCAAAGAGAAAAACTGCTTTGATCGATTACCGAACGCAATCAGCATAGAGGTGATAGAAAAGAGAGCAAAAAATAACCGCCCCGGGAAAAAAGCGGAGCGGAAATCTTAATGGTGGAGCTAAGGGGGCTCGAACCCCTGGCCTCTTGGATGCCATCCAAGCGCTCTCCCAGCTGAGCTATAACCCCATCCCCCACATTATATTACATCGATTTGACCTTTGGAAGTGAAAAAGAAGAAGCAATGGTATCGGTGTATCATGTATATGTTCAATTAAATATTGACATGGCAGTGCCCGGGGTATAGAATTCATAGGAAGAACTTTAATTCAGTCCCGAGAGGCTGAGAAGAGATTGCGAAATGAATAGTGCAATGGTTATGATACGCCGAAACCTTGGAGTATACTGTCCATGCAACCGGAAAGATTCGTAAATCCTTTTTTGCCGCGGTGAAAAAGGATTTTTTGTTATATTGCAGACGTTTTTATATTGAAATCGGGAACTTATTCCTGGAAAGGACAATGTATGGCGAAGATACTTATAAAGAATGCGAGGACAGCTAAAGGCGATGAACTTGTAAAAACTGACATCCTGATCGAGGATGGCCTGATAGCTGAAGTTGGCGGTGATATTTCTTTAGACGGAAGCTGCGAGGTTATTGAGGCTGAAGGCAAGCTTCTTGCGCCTGGCTTCATAGACGTACATGTTCATCTCAGGGAGCCTGGGTTTGAGTACAAGGAAACTATAAGGACCGGTACAAGAGCAGCTGCCATGGGTGGCTATACAACCATATTCGCCATGCCGAACACCAATCCATGTCCTGACAATGAAGAGGTACTTGGGATGCTTAAAGACAAGTGCAGGACAGATGCGCTTATCAAGGTGGGATTCTACAGCAGTATAACCAGGGGTGAAAAGGGATCGGAGCTGGTTGACTTCAAGGCCATGATGGAAGCCGGAGCCGTGGGATTTACCGATGACGGCAAGGGGATACAGGAAGCTGGTCTCATGTATGAAGCGATGGCTGCGGCCAGGGAAGCTGGTGGCTTGATAGCAGCCCATTGCGAGGATGAGTCCATGCTGTTCGGCGGATACATACACGAAGGCGAGTATGCCAGGAAGAACGGACACAAGGGCATAATGTCGCTTGTCGAGGACCTGCAGATAATGAGGGATGCGGCACTGTCTGAAAAGACCGGAGCCAGGTATCATATATGCCACATGAGCACAAAGGATGGCGTCGAGATCCTCAGAAGATCGAAGACTAAAGGCGCCAAGGTTACAGGGGAAGCTTCACCGCACCACCTGCTGCTCACTGACCTGGACATCAGGGAACATGGGAACTGGAAGATGAATCCTCCGCTGAGGAGTCCAGAGGACAGGGCTGCCCTGATAGAAGGGATCAAGGATGGAACAATAGACTGCATAGCCACTGACCATGCCCCTCACAGTGCGGAAGAAAAGGAAAGAGGGCTTGAAAAATCATCCTTCGGCATAGTCGGTCTTGAAACAGCGTTCCCGCTGCTTTATACGAACCTTGTCCTCAAGGGGGAGCTAAAGCTTGAGAAGCTGCTGTATCTTATGACTGAAGGACCTGCAAAGGTGTTCGGGTTGAAGCAAGGTGTCCTGGTACCTGGAGCTCCGGCTGACCTTGTGCTCATAGACCTTGATGAAGAATGGACAATTGACACTGAGAAATTTGAATCCAAAGGAAAGAATACACCATTTGGCGGCTGGACTGTGAAGTCCAGAATTGACACAGTGATTTGCGATGGAAAAATTGTCAACATAGGAGGAAACTTGAATGGATAAAATGCTCATCCTGGAAGACGGAACATGTTTCAAGGGAAAGGCTTTCGGAAGCCTTAAGGATGCCTACGGCGAGGTTGTCTTCACGACAGCAATGACTGGTTATCAGGAGCTTCTGACTGACCAGAGCTTTCTCGGACAGATGGTAGTGATGACTTATCCGATGATAGGCAACTACGGGATAAACAGGGATGACTACGAGGCTGTAAGACCTATACTTCATGCATTCATAGTCAGGGACCTGTGTGAAGAACCGTCGAATTTCAGGATGAACAGGACACTTGATGATTACCTTCAAAAGATGGATATTCCAGGTCTGTATGGAATCGATACGAGGAAGCTGACCAAGCATATAAGGGAAAAGGGTACGGTCAAGGGCTGCATTGTGAGCAGCGAGCTGTCCCACGAGGAGGCAATGGAGCGCCTTACAGCCTATGAACCTTTCCATGACCACATTGCGAGGTGTTCGATCAAAACACCGTTTGAGGTTCCCGGAAACGGAAAGAGGGTAGTTCTCCTTGACCTGGGAATGAAGCAGAGTATCCTCAAGGAGCTGGGTGCCATGGGCTTCCATGTCAATGTGGTTCCTCATGACACGAAGGCCGAGGATATCATGGAATATAATCCGGATGGCATAATGCTGTCCAACGGTCCTGGGGACCCGAAGGATGCAATGGGCGTAGTTGAAGAGATCAGGAAGCTCCTGCCTCAGGTGCCGGTTTTCGGAATCTGTATGGGTCATCAGCTCCTTTCGCTTGCCTGCGGAGCAGACACAAGAAAGATGAAGTTCGGGCACAGAGGCGGAAACAATCCGGTGAAGGACCTGGAAACCGGAAAAATCATGATAACAAGCCAGAACCATGGGTATGTGGTGGACATGAAGACCATTGAAGGTACGGGACTTGTGGTAACGCACAAGTGCGTGAATGAAGGAAGCATAGAAGGTGTAAGGCATACAAAGTACAACGCATTTTCAGTGCAGTTCCATCCTGAGAGCTCTCCGGGACCAACGGACGCAAGAAGACTATTCCTTAAGTTCAAGGAAGCCATGAATGCAGGAGGACAAAAGAATGCCTAAGAGATTAGACCTTAAGAAGATACTTGTCATAGGTTCAGGACCTATAATAATAGGCCAGGCTGCAGAATTTGACTATGCAGGAACCCAGGCATGCACTGCCCTGAGAGAGGAAGGCATTAGCGTAGTTCTTGTCAATTCAAACCCTGCGACTATAATGACCGACAGGGAAATGGCGGACAAGGTATACATGGAGCCTCTGACGAAGGAATTCATCAAGAGGATATTGAGGAAGGAAAGGCCACAGGCAATACTTCCGTCCCTGGGAGGACAGACAGGACTTAACATGGCTGTCGAGCTTCATGAGGATGGGATTCTTGACGAGCTTGGAATTGAGATACTGGGTACGGACCTTGAAGCAATAAAGAAGGCTGAGGACAGGGAGCTGTTCAGGAACCTGATGAACAAGATAGGCGAGCCTGTTCCTCCATCGTTCATCGCTGACAGCGTACAGGGCGCTGTAAACTTTGCTAAGGAAATCGGATTTCCGGTAATCGTAAGACCTGCCTATACCCTTGGCGGTACAGGAGGCGGAATATGCAGGGATGAGTCTGAGTTGAAGGTTACAGTTGAAAATGGGCTTTCACTCTCTCCTGTAAACCAGTGCCTCATAGAGATGTCCATAGCCGGATGGAAGGAAATCGAGTTTGAGGTCATGAGGGATGCCAACGATACTGCAATAGCAGTATGTTCAATGGAGAACTTTGACCCGGTAGGAATCCATACCGGAGACTCAATAGTTGTCGCACCATGTCAGACCCTTACCGACAAGGAACTCCAGATGCTCAGGGATGCTTCCCTGAAGATAATAAGGTCACTCAAGATAAAGGGAGGCTGCAACGTTCAGCTGGCGCTGCATCCCGATTCCTTCGACTACTACATCATAGAGGTCAATCCGAGGGTTTCCAGGTCATCAGCCCTGGCATCGAAGGCTACAGGATACCCTATAGCGAAAATTGCAGCAAAGATCGCATTAGGACTCAATCTTGATGAGATGCTGAATCCCGTGACCGGAGTCTCCTACGCCTGCTTTGAGCCGGCACTTGACTACATAGCCCTGAAGCTTCCAAGGTTCGCCTTTGACAAGTTCAGGTTCGCCAACAGGAAGCTGGGTACCCAGATGAAGGCGACGGGAGAGGTAATGTCCCTGGGAAGGACCTTCGAGGAAGCGCTCCTGAAGGCTGTAAGGTCACTTGAGATAAAGACGGAATATCTTGACCTGAAGAAGTACAGGAAGGCAGATGATGAAAAGCTTGTGAAGCTGCTTGGCCGTGCAGAGGACGAAAGGCTGTTTGTAATCTACGAGCTTCTCAGAAGGGGCAAATCAGTAGACCTCATCCATGACGCTACTCTGATTGATGAGTTCTTCCTTAATAAGATAAGGAAGATAGTGGCCATGGAGAAGACCATAAGGGAAGGAAGCCTGTCCGATGTCCTCTATGAGGCAAAGAGGATGGGATTCTCAGACAAGACCATAGCGGAATTCAAAGACATAGAGCTTGATGATGTTGTGGATACAAGGAAAGAAATGGGAATCATTCCTGTATTCAAGATGGTAGACACCTGCGCCGGAGAGTTCAGCTCAGAAACCCCATATTACTACTCCACATATGAGGAAGAGAACGAATCTGTGAAGAGCGGAAAGGAAAGCATCATCGTCCTTGGCTCAGGACCCATAAGGATAGGACAGGGCGTTGAGTTTGACTATGCGACAGTACATTGCGTCTGGTCCATAAAGGACTTCGGCTATGAAGCGATAATCATAAATAACAATCCTGAGACCGTATCGACGGATTTCTCAATATCCGACAAGCTCTACTTCGAGCCGCTGACGGTAGAGGATGTCATGAACATCGTCGACCTTGAGCAGCCCAAGGGAGTGATAGTCCAGTTCGGCGGACAGACAGCCATTAATCTCGCGGCAGGCCTCCAGAAGAGAGGCGTGAAGATACTCGGTACATCGCTCGCGAGCATAGACCTTGCTGAAGACAGGGACATGTTCGAGAAGAAGCTCAAGGAGCTGGGAATCCCGATGCCTAAGGGCGATATGGCGGTAAGTGTGGAAAAAGCTCTGGCAGTGGCGGCTGAAATAGGATATCCTGTACTTGCAAGGCCATCGTATGTGCTTGGTGGCAGGAACATGGAGATAATCTACACTAAAGAGCATCTCACGGACTACATGGAGAGAAACATTTCTGAAAATGGAACCGACCCTATCCTTATAGACAGGTACCTTGTAGGCAAGGAAGTTGAGGTTGACGCCGTCTGTGACGGCAGGAACGTCATGATTCCTGGAATAATGGAGCATATAGAAAGGGCAGGAGTACATTCTGGAGATTCCATGGCAGTATATCCTCCATTCAAGATATCGGAGGAATGCAAGAGGACAATAACGGACTACACTGAGAGGATCGGAACAGGCCTTGGAATAATAGGGCTCTATAACATCCAGTTCGTTGTGGAGAAGAGCGGTGAGGTTTTCGTGCTTGAGGTGAATCCGAGGAGCTCGAGGACTGTTCCTTTCCTCTCCAAGATCACAGGGATAAACATGGGTGATGTGGCGACAAAGGCCATACTGGGTAAAGACCTGATAGAACAGGGCGTGCCTCTAGGACTTCTGAAGGAGAAAGAGGGATATGCAGTCAAGATGCCGGTGTTCTCATTCTCCAAGCTCAGGAAGGTTGATATAGCGCTGGGGCCTGAGATGAAGTCGACAGGCGAAGCCATAGGAATTGACAGGACTCTTGAAAAGGCCCTGTACAAGGCTCTTGTGGCGGCGGGCTTCAAGATGCCGGAATACGGTAAGGTGCTGTTCACCATAGGAGACAGGGACAAGGAAGAGGCCCTGAAGGTTGCAAGGGGCTTCAGGGATATCGGATACTCATTGGTAGCTACTGAAGGGACAAAGAAGTTCCTTGAAGCGAACGGAGTCCAGGCAAAGTATGTTTCAAAGATAGGAGATCCTGGAAAGACAGTCATAGACGTCATCAGGAGAAGGGAAGTCCAGTTTGTGGTCAATACCTTCACAGAGGGCGGCAAGGACAAGATGACGGACGGCTTCAAAATGAGAAGGGAATCTGTGGAGAACAACATACCATGCCTGACATCGCTTGATACGGCGGAAGCGGTGCTGAAGGTCCTTGAATCAAGGAGCTTCAGCCTCGACAACATATAGATTCTGGAGGTGCGGATTGAAGAGGATAATGCTTTGCAGTGTGATTGAAAACAGGACGATAGCTGAAGACACGCTTCTTATGGTGCTGAAGGCGGACTCTGTGGCACTCGCAGACTTTGACCCCGGTGTTTTCGTCAATGTCAGGATAATGGACAGTGATTCTCCTCTTCTTCGAAGACCGATATCGGTCCACGAGACTGACGTTGAAAATGGAATCCTTAAGCTGATATACAAGGTAGTCGGTGAAGGTACCAGGAAGCTCAGTGAAAAGAAACAGGGAGATATCGTGGATATTTTCGGACCACTGGGTACAGGGTTCCCAATTCAGTCAGACGCAAAAAGTGTCGTTCTCATAGGAGGCGGGGTAGGTATCCCCCCTCTTTATGAGCTGGGAAAAAGACTTGCAGAAAAAGGCGTTACAGTCACAACAGTCCTCGGAGCCAGAAATGCCGAAGGGCTTTTCTGCCTTGAAGAATTCGGCGCCCTTGGAAGAGTGGTAACTGCTACTGAGGATGGAAGCCATGGAGTGAAGGGCTTCGTAACAGATGCCATAAGGGAAGGGAAGCTTGAGTTCGATTGCCTCTATGCATGCGGACCGAAGCCTATGCTGAAGGCACTGGACCTAGAATTCAGAGGAAAAAAGGAAGGCTACCTTTCTTTCGAGGAAAGGATGGCCTGCGGAATAGGCGCATGCTACGGATGCATGACAAAGACAAAGGACGGGCTGAAGAGGGTCTGCAAGGACGGACCTGTATTCAGGCTGGGGGAGGCTGTGTATGAGTAGGGAAATGCTAAAGGTGGAACTCCCGGGTCTGTCACTAAAGAATCCGGTCATGCCAGCTTCAGGGTGCTTCGGATTCGGAAAGGAATTCGCTGAGCTCTATGACCTGAATATACTGGGCTCCATAATGGTTAAGGCAGTCACAAGGGACAGGCGGGAAGGAAACCAGATGCCAAGGCTTGCTGAGACTCCGGCAGGGATGCTGAATGCCATAGGTCTCCAGAATCCCGGCATTGACGGTGTGGAAGAGGAGATGAAGTGGCTTGAGAAGTACGACATCCCTATAATAAGCAATGTAGCCGGATATACCGAGGATGAGTACGCGTATGTGGCAGAGAGGATCTCGAAGGTCAAAAACGTCGGGGCCCTTGAGATAAACATTTCCTGCCCCAATGTGAAGAAGGGCGGAATAACCTTCGGTACTGACCCTGATGTGGCTTACAGCCTGACCAAAAGGATCAAGGAAGTATCCAGCAAGCCGATATACATGAAGCTTTCACCGAACGTGACGGATATCTCTGCCATGGCAAGGGCTGTCGAGAGCGGCGGAGCGGACGGCATAACCATGATAAACACATTGGTGGGAATGAGGCTTGACCTGGCAACGGGAAGACCGGTACTTGCCAACGGCACCGGAGGACTCTCGGGACCTGCTGTGAAGCCAGTTGCAGTAAGGATGGTATACGAGGTTTATAAGGCAGTTAAGATACCGATAATCGGCATGGGTGGAATAAGGAATGCGGAGGATGTGCTTGAATTCCTTTATGCAGGGGCAAGTGCAGTGGCGGTAGGAACTGAGAATTTCGTCAATCCCTTCGCGTGCAGGGACATCATAGAGGCTTTGCCGGGAGTTCTTGGAAAATACGGATTCAATAGCGTTAAGGATGCTGTGGGCTACAGCCACAGGCTTGGAGGAAAATAATGAAGGATGTCATAGTTGCCCTGGATTTTAAGAACAGGAAGGAAACGATGGCCTTTCTTGAGGGCTTCAAGGAAGGCATATATGTCAAGATCGGTATGGAGCTCTTTTACAGTGAAGGTCCTGAAATCGTGAGGGAGATCAGGAAGATGGGACACAAGGTGTTCCTTGACCTCAAGCTCCACGATATACCGAATACGGTCAAGAGCGCAATGAAGAGCATCCTGAGGCTTGATGCCGATATGGTGAACCTTCATGCATCAGGCGGAAGCGTCATGATGGAGGAGGCGATGAACGCCTGCAGGGAAGAGGGGAAGAAGCCTCTTGTCATAGCTGTCACGCAGCTTACTTCAACCACCGAGGAACTGATGCAGTCAGAGCTTCTCATTGACAGGAGCCTTACTGAAACGGTCCTCTCATATGCAGAGAATGCAAAGAAGGCAGGGCTGTCAGGAGTTGTATGCTCCGCACTTGAGGTTCCGGTCATCAAGGAAAATCTTGGAGAAGGCTTCATAACGGTAACTCCCGGTATAAGGCCCCTTGATTCTGCAGCCGGTGACCAGAAAAGGATCGTAACGCCTGCAAGGGCAAGGGAGCTAGGCTCCGACTACATAGTTGTAGGAAGGCCGATCACCAGGGCTGAAGACCCTGAGAAGGCATACAAGGAAATAAAGAAGGAATTTTTGGGGGTATGACATGAAAGAACTTGCTAAGGCACTTCTAAAGATAAAGGCAGTGAGCCTTTCTCCTGAAAAGCCGTTCACATGGGCATCAGGCATAAAGTCACCGATATACTGCGACAACAGGCTGATCCTTTCCTTCAAGGAGGAGAGGGAGCTTGCACTTACCGAGATGAAGAGGGTGGTAAGCGAAAAGTATCCTGAAGCAGAATGCCTCATGGGCACTGCCACTGCAGGAATCCCCCACGCTGCGATAGTCGCCTGGGAGCTCGGGATCCCAATGGGATTCGTAAGAGGAAAGGCGAAGGACCACGGCAAGGAGAACAGGATAGAAGGTAAGGTATTTCCCGGCATGAAGACGGTTGTTATTGAGGACCTTATTTCAACAGCCGGTTCCTCGGTTGACGCAGTGAATGCCCTCAGGGATGCAGGCTGCGACGTCCTGGGAATAGTATCAATATTCACCTACAACCTGAAAAAGGGTGAAGAGACTCTAAAGAAGAATTATGTGGAAAACACATCGCTCACTGACTATGACGAGCTCATAGAAGCAGCAATAGAGGACAACTACATTGAGAGCGCTTCTTTGGCCAAGCTGATGGAGTGGAAAAAGGATCCTTCTAACGAGGATTGGATGAAGAAATGATCAAAGGGGCGAAAAGCCCCTTTTCTGTTGGGGTATGGGAAATTCCTGTTGCGAAACCATATCGCCTTTGGTAGAATAGGTCATGAAAAGCTTTGATGAGAAGAGTAGCGCAAGGATTTTGCCTAAGAGAGCCCTGGTTTGGTGTGACAGGGTGCATAAACTGCAGTGAAAATGACCTCGGAGCCTGCGCCCGGTAAAAAGGACACACGGTTGCAACCGTTATATTGCATTGGTGGCTTTGTCACCATTTGAGGCGTGATCCGTGAGGCTTGCGCGAACTGGAGTGGTAACACGTTTAAAGACGTCTCTATGGCATCGCCATAGGGCTTTTTCATTTTAAGGGAGGATTTTTACAATGAAGACCTATTATATCACTACCCCTATCTATTACCCTTCTGCAAACCTGCACATAGGAAATACCTATACTACGGTTGCAGCTGATGCCCTTGCCAGATACAAGAGGAAAGCAGGCTTTGATGTCATGTTCCTTACAGGATCGGACGAGCACGGCCAGAAGATACAGAGGATCGCCGAGGAAAAAGGCGTAAAGCCAATAGAGTACGTAGACGGAATAGTCGAAGGGATCAAGGACCTGTGGAAGCTCATGAACATAAGCTACGACAAGTTCATACGGACCACCGACGATTATCATATCAAGGCTGTCCAGGACATATTCACGAAGCTGTATGACAAGGGCGACATCTACAAGAGCGTTTATGAAGGCTGGTACTGTACGCCTGATGAAGCATTCTGGACTGATACACAGATCGTTGATGGAAAATGCCCGGATTGCGGAAGACCGGTCGAGAAGGCCAAGGAAGAGGCTTACTTCTTCAAGATGAGCAAGTATGCTGACAGGCTGATCAGGCATATTGAAGAAAACCCTGAATTCATCCAGCCTGAATCAAGAAAGAACGAGATGCTGAACAACTTCCTTAAGCCGGGCCTGCAGGACCTTTGCGTGTCAAGGACCAGCTTCGACTGGGGAATACCGGTGTCCTTTGACAGGGAGCATGTCGTCTATGTATGGATCGATGCTCTGTCAAACTACATTACAGCTCTGGGGTATGGCTCTGAGAATGAAGAGACCTACAAAAAATATTGGCCTGCTGACGTCCACCTCATAGGGAAGGACATCCTGAGGTTCCATACTATATACTGGCCAATCATGCTCATGGCTCTCGATATTGAGCTTCCGAAGCAGGTGTTCGGTCACGGCTGGCTGCTTGTTGACGGCGGCAAGATGTCAAAGTCGAAGGGGAATGTGGTAGATCCTGTTGTCCTTGTCGAGCACTTCGGAGTGGATCCTGTGAGATACTTCCTTCTAAGGGAGATACCGTTTGGAAATGACGGGCTCTTCAACAACGAGACGTTCATAAAGAAGACCAATGCGGACCTTGCGAACGACCTCGGCAACCTGCTTTCGAGGACAGTAGCCATGGTTTCAAAATATTTCGGAGGAACGATACCTTCAGGCTCTTTCACAGGAGATTTCGACGACGAGCTCAAGACGCTTGCACTTTCCACACCGAAGCTTGTTGAGGAATCGATAGGAAACCTCAGGATACCTGAAGCACTTGGTCACATATGGACGCTGATCGGAAGGGCTAACAAGTATATCGATGAGACTACCCCCTGGATACTGGCAAGAGACGAGGCAATGAAGGACAGGCTTGGAACTGTACTGTACAACCTTCTTGAAGCGCTGAGGTTCTCAGCAGCCCTTGTGGAGCCTTTCCTGCCTGATACTGCCGAGAGGATCAGGGAGCAGATCAACGCTGATGACTTATCCTTCGAAAGCCTTTCTGCCTTCAACGGAACGAAGGAAGGAAGCAGCGTAAAGCCCGGGAATGTAATATTCCCGAGAATCGACATGGAAAAGAAGCTTGAAGAGCTGGCGAAGCTAACTGCCAAGCCTGAAGAGAAGAAGCCTGAATTCAGGCCGCTCAAGGAAGAGATAACGATAGATGATTTTGCGAAGCTTGACCTTAGGGTAGGCAGGATAATTTCTGCAGAGCCTGTAAACGGGGCGAAGAAGCTCCTGAAGCTCAGGGTTGATATCGGTGGAATGGAGAAGCAGGTAATATCCGGAATCGCAGAGCATAAGAAGCCTGACGAGCTTGTCGGGACAAACATAATATTAGTGGCCAACCTGAAGCCGGCAAAGCTAAGGGGTGAAATGTCCGAGGGTATGATACTTGCAGCATCTGATCCTGACGGCAAGAACCTGTACATTGTTACGTCAGAAGGCGAGCCTGGCACTGAAGTAAGATAAAAGACCTGGTAAGACCTGGGTTATATCAGTTCTTCATCAGCTCTGACTACTTAACCTGGATTTTAAGCATAATAAAAGGAAGGAAATCGGTACGAATACATGATTTCCTTCCTTTTATCTTTGTAACAGAAATAACCTTATAATACTGCGTTCTTACGATGTTCACTTGTATTGCTTCCTGTGTACTCATGTTAATCTTCATCCTCCAATTATAGACTGGGGGTGACATTATCACAGCACACTTATAAAGGTGACATTATCACAGACCATTAAGAAGAAAAAACTAATGTGTCAAAGGTCTTTGACTATGTCACCCCAAAAGTGACTTAAGTGTGCAGTGATTATGTCAGGGTTATCTTGTAAAAAGCAGTGAATTGGTATTATGCCAAGGTGTGTTGCGTTTGGGTTTATTGACTCCCTTATCGTCATTTAGTTTGATTTTATCGGGTGCATCCTCTATAATTGCCTTAGCCCTTTCTCTGAGTTCAAACGGCTCAAGAATGCGGCCCTTGGTGAGAACCTGTATCCCGATGTATTCACTGGTGGCGACCGTGATGATATCTCTTTGGGATAATGGTTCTTTTTCTTTTCCAGTCATCTGTGGTAAGGCGTATCGTTTGCCCAGATAGCTAAAGCTTAGACCCCGATCCAGTTTGCGTTTCTCCTGATGGGCAAGTATGATTTTTAGTTCACGAAGGGGTATAGATGGTGTGTAGTCCAGTTCCGGATCCTTCGCTTTTACGGAGAACTTACGGTTAATGTAGTTAATGTACGTGGGTAGGTACGCGTTGGCTGCCTCTACGGTGGTGATTCCCTTACGAGCCAGATCTTTGGGCAGGCGGTCCTGCAAGGTCTCCCAAAGGCGTTCTATACGGCCCTTGGCTTCGGGAGAATGGGCATAGATAAGTACTATTCCAAGTTCGTGCATGGACCGCTGGAACTGGGTCATAAAATTGGTCTTGCCTGAGAGTTCCTCATCGATTGAAAGACTCTCCAATGGTTTGACATTGTTGCGAAAGGTTGTCCGGCAGTCCACATAGAATTCTCTTGGGAGTCTCTTTCGTGAGTTCATCTGATAGACCAGCTCATTGTATCCGTGGGTGGTTTCCTCTTGTTCAAAGTGCAAAGCCAGGACCTTTCCGGTAGCATCGTCAATGGACCCGTGAAGTTGCAGATAGGAGCCGTTGGATAGCCAGTCATAGGAGGATGCATCCATCTGTGCCATGGATCCTTCTCGTGATCTTGCATCACGTGAGGGGTGATTCTTTCGGGGGCGTCTCGACTTGGGTGATTTGATTCCCTGATTTCTCAGGATACGAGATACGGTGCTTCTTGAGACGATGATTGACTTTTCCTCCTCCAGGACATCTCTTGCGTGGGAGTAGTTATAGTCCTTGAGATCTTCCGTGTAGATATCAGCAATCTCCTTACGTTGCTCCATCGTTAGGGCATGTGCAGGGGGTATTCCCCGGTTACCATGTAGCACGGCATTAATACCATCTTGTCTTGCCTTAGCCTTTAAACGCTGTACCTGTCTCTCTGTGATCTTGAGCAGTTGTGCTGCCTGCTTGTTGGTTCTTATTCCTTTGAGGCATTCATCCATTATGGTTACTCTTCTTGCTTCTTGGGTACTCATTATAATCTTCATCCTCCAATTATAGACTGGGGGTGACATAATCACAGCACACTTACAGGATGACATTATCACAGACCATTAAGAAAGAAGAAAAAACTAATGTTGACAACATGGGTTTAATAGTATACAATTCATTAGAACTTTAACTCAGTCCCGTGAGGCTGAAAAGATTGCAGCCAGAATAAAGCTTAAGGAGCCAAACCTATGCTGAAGATGCAATACAAGTTCAAAATGGATAGTCCTGCAGCTTATTGAAAGGCATTGCAGCCCGGTAGGGAGCTGCGGATGATACCCATCTGTGAAACAGAGGTTTCACTGGCAGGGTCTTTTTTTTTGCCCTTTTTCAGGACTTAAGGGCTATTTTCCGAACCTCAGCGAGGTCAATTATCCGTATAAGGTCACCCTTCATGTTTATGAGTCCCTCCCTTGAGAGATTTGCAAGCTCTCTGGAAAGCGACGGTCTCTGAACTCCCAGGGTTTCAGCCCAGTATTTCTTTGTAAAGGGGATTCTCACATCAAGGCTTCCTTTATCAGAATGTATCGAATATAGGTATTCGCATATCTTTTCTCTGAGTGTCTTAAGGGTTACTTCCCGTATCCTCTGTGTAAGCATATAGGTCCTGCCTGAAAGTGACTTCAGGAACAGCTCAAGAAAAATCTCATTTGATCTGCACAGCTTGAGGATAGAAGACTTGTCCATTTCAAGTACAGTAATGTCAGATTTGGCAAAGGCGCTCATCTGATGCCTGTCATGTCCTGAAAATACCACTCCTGCACCGATTACCTCATCCTTCTCGACATCCATAAGCAGGAGCATCTTGCCGGATGGGTCAATTTTCTGTACTTCGATAGTACCCTTCAGAAGCAGGAATATGGTTTTGCATTCATCACCCTGGATGAACAGATACTCTTCCTTTTGATATGTCCTGAGGTTATAATTTAAATTGTTCAGCATTTCGTCGATCTCTTCATTACTGAAAGTGCTGAAAAGCGGATTTTCCTTGATAAGCTCGTATGTCGGTCTCTTTTTCATGTTATTCTCCCAGCCGCCGTAAAATGAAGGAAATCATGCAAGGCAGCATTGCCATTTAAGTATAGCATATTGGCGGTAAACCACTCAATCAGGATGAAAAAAGAACGTTTAATGACGAAAATCTGACAAAATAGAGACAAAAATGAAATGTTAACACCTGTAAAGACGTCTTCACAACTGAATTTAGCATTGGGGCGCAATGATTATTTTGCAATATGAATGAAGTATGAACATTCGCCTCAAATATTTACAATTAGTTCATATATGTGAAGATATGAAGAAATGAAGACTGGAATATGAAGCTGAAAGGATCGCGAAAATGAATAATATATTTGACTCACATGCACATTACGATGATGAACAGTTTGATGAGGACCGGGAGGAGCTCCTTATTGAGCTTAAAAATTCCGGGGTGATTGGTATTCTCAACATGAGCTCTGACTACAAGTCCATCGAGACAACCAGAATACTTACGGAAACCTACCCATTCATATATGGTGCATGTGGAATACATCCTGAAAATGCAGATGAATACAATGAGAGTGTGAAATCTGAAATGATTGAACTTCTCAAGACTGAAAAGTTCAGGGCGGTGGGTGAGATCGGTCTTGATTACTACTGGGAATCCAATCCTCCCAGGGAGATACAGAAAAAGGTAATGAAAGACCAGATGGAAATTGCGAAAACCCTTGGAATGCCAGTGATTTTGCACGACAGAGACGCCCATGGAGACATCCTCCAGATTGTCAGGGAATTTCCTGAGGTCACAGGGGTCTTCCATTCCTTTTCAGGAAGCGTTGAGATGGCGCGTGAAGCTGTCTCTTTGGGATACTATCTGGGGATATCAGGAGTCGCAACCTTCAAGAATGCAAGGAAGCTTCCTGAAGTAATTGAAGAGATACCTTTGGACAGGCTGCTTATAGAGACAGATGCTCCGTACATGGCGCCGGTCCCCTACAGGGGAAAGCGGAACAGGTCTGACTATCTGATCCATGTGGCGGAAAAGATAGCAGAGCTTAAGGGGAAAAATGTCGAGGAAGTGCTGGAAGCAACAGCTGACAACGCGAGAAGGCTGCTTGGCATATTGGATGTGCCAATTAGTCAGTTGTAAAGAATTTCGTTCATAAATTGTTAACATTTAAAATTGTGAAATCGCTCTAAACCGCATAACAGTGCGTGTTTGGGGCGGTTTTTTTGACACTTGGAATAGGTGTGGATATAATGAGGACGTTACTCAACGAGGAGGTTGAAACATGAGAAAATTCTTTTCTAAGGGAGTGCTCATATCGCTGTTCGCAGCATTTGTCGTATTTACGACAGCATTTGCAATAAACAGCATGAAGAAGCACGTGACTTTGGTGGTTGACGGAAAAGAACAGGTCATCGATACTTATGTGACTACAGTAGCCGATTTTTTGGCTGAGAACGGAATAACAATTGATAGCAAAGATAAGATCGACAAAGGGAACGAAGAGGACCTGGCGAAGCAGGATAGGATAGTAATCACGAGGGCAGTCCCAGTGGTGCTATATGCGGATGGAGCTATACAGGAATTCATGACCGCTGAGAAGACGGTTGAGGAGTTTCTTAATGCGGAAAGCGTAACATTGGGCGAAATCGATAAGATATCGGTTCCTACAGAGACGCTCGTGTCAAGGGACATGGAAATTACAATAGTAAGGGTAACAAAAGAAATGGTTACTGAAAATGTAACTATAGCTTTCGGAGTGCAGGAGAAGAAAGACTCTTCTATAATGAAGGGTACTAAGAAGGTTACTCAGGAAGGCAGTGCAGGAGAGAAGGTTCTGACCAAGGAAAGGACCTATGAGGACGGCGTGCTGGTATCTGAGGAGCTTGTGGGAGAGAATGTCACTAAGAGCCCGGTGGACAAGATTGTCGCTGTGGGAACCAAGGTCATGACCTACGCTGCAGTCAATACTGCAACGAGAGGCCCGCTGCCTGAAAGCCTCAGCTATTCAAGCACTTATACAGTAAGGGCCACTGCTTACGCAGGTGACGGCATAACAGCAAGCGGAGCGGTACCTGTAAGGAACCCTTCAGGCTGGTCCACCATAGCAGTAGACAGGACTAAGATTCCGCTGGGGACAAGGGTCTATGTTGAAGGCTACGGATATGCCATAGCACAGGATGTTGGCGGAGCAATCAAGGGAGACAGGATAGACGTGTTCATGAACTCCGAATCTGATTGCATCAGATGGGGAGTCAAATACGTCAGAATCTACATACTTGACTGATAAGAGTAATAAGAAATGAATCCGGGTGACCGGATTTGTTTTTTTGCAGAGGAATTCTCTGCTATAATAGCAGAGGAATTCTCTGCTATAATAGACTGTAGAACTTTTTTAGGTGGGTAAATGTATGATTAGCGAGATAATTGTGGTCGAGGGAAGGGATGACATCACGGCAGTCAAGAGAGCTGTCGATGCTGAAGTCATCGCTGTCGGAGGCTACGGGATAAATGCAAGGATAATCGACCTGATACGAGAGGCAGCTTCAAGGAAGGGAGTCATCGTGCTCACCGATCCTGATTTTGCAGGCGAGCACATAAGACGGATAATATCCAAGAGGGTACCCGGAATAAAGCATGCATACATCATGCGTGCGGAAGGTACCAAAGACGGCGATATCGGTGTTGAGAATGCTTCGCCTGAAGCGATAAGGCGAGCCCTTTCAAATGCCAGGGCAGGCCAGACAGACCGGGCGATAACCTTCAACATGGAGGATATGCTAAGATTCGGTCTTACAGGCAGACCTGATTCGAAGGCGAGAAGACAGATAATGGGAAAGGCCTTGGGAATTGGCTACGCAAACACTGCGGCGTTCCTTAAAAGGCTAAATTCATACGGCATTGGGGTGGAGGAATTCGCAAAAGCCCTGAAGGCCAATTTTGAGGAGTATTCTGATGGAGAATAGAAGTACCAGGAGCATAGTTGAAAAATATGGCTTCAGATTCACAAAGAGTCTGGGGCAGAACTTCCTTACAGACCTTAGGGTAGTAGATGACATAATTGCAGGGGCGGAGATAACCAAGGATGATTCTGTAATAGAGATAGGACCAGGAGTGGGTACCCTTACGAGGCAGCTTCTCGAGCATGCAGGAAAGGTCACCGCTATTGAGCTTGATGAGGAGCTTATTCCGATACTCACCGAAGAGCTGAAGGCATACGACAATTTCACGCTTGTGCACGGTGATGCCGTGAAGCTTGACCTCAAGGCTATAGCTGACGGGGTAAGAGTAAAGTTCGTGGCAAATCTGCCTTACTACGTCACGACACCGATAATTGCCGGGATACTATACAGTGGAATGGATTTCGACAGCCTTACGATCATGGTTCAGAAGGAGGTTGCAGAGAGAATGGCAGCTGTTCCGGGAACCAAGGATTATGGCTCGCTTACAATTCTTGTAAGGTACTACTGTGACATCAAGGTTGTTAGGAATGTGCCGCCATCGGCCTTCATTCCTAGACCTAAGATAGATTCAACGGTTATCAGGCTTATTAAGCTGGACAAGCCGAGGGCTGAGGTTGAAGATGAGAAGCTGTTCTTCAACATTGTGAGGCACTCATTCAACATGAGGCGGAAGACTCTCGTCAACGGCCTGAAATCCATGGGCTTGAGCCGGGAAACGATAGATGAGGCGATGGCGGAATGTGGAATAGACAGCAAGGTGAGGGGAGAGACCCTTTCAGTCGAGAAATTCGCTGAGCTTTCCAATGCAATAGGAAAGAGAAGGTGACGGATTGAAAAAGAAGCTTCATTTCATCTCCGCACTGCTCATCATGATGTTCATGCTGCAGGGATGCTCTGCCATAGACTCGCTAAGGTTAAGATACGGAATGATCAATCAGGATTTTGAGTTCCTTAAGAGCGAAGACCTGGAATCCATAATCATACAGAGCGTAAGGGACAAGGGCTTCAGGTTCGTGGTAACGGACAGGATAGCCATAGGAGATTTGTACTCAAGCCTTAAGAAGGCAGATACTACAGAAGAGAAATCTGTATTTGATCCTGACTATACCTTCGAGTTCCACATGATTGATGGGACGGTTATAAAGTATGACTATGTGGCAGGAGTCTCCAACCAGGACAAGGGCAATTTCTACAACGATGAGAAGAGCTACAGAGTCCCTGAGAGGATCGACAACGACCTGATAAGGAATCTGTATACACTGAGGAAACCCAAGTATTTCGAAAATATTTACTATGACTCGCTCTCTGAGCTTACAGGACTTTTGAAGGAAGAATATGAAGGAATGAGCATTGGCATCAGGATATATAACGATGTTGATACACTTAAATACCAGATATCCAGGGATATTGAGGATTTCAGGACACAGTTGCTAAGTATGGGCGCCGTGCTTCTTGCATCAGGAGAAAAGACCGATATCGTTCTTGAGGTCAGGACTCAGGGATACAAGACTAATGTATTCAAGGCTGTGGTAAGCCTTAAAAATGAGATAGATTATACAAAGAGAAGCTTCTATATCTACGGTAAATATTCCAATGATATAAGTAAGTGGGATACGATAATATCAGAGGAGAAGCCGGCAGGCTTCTAGGGAGGTTCCAATGTCATCATGTTCAACCTGTGCATCAAAGAGCGGATGCAATAAAGATATCAAATGTGATTTTTTAAAGCCTAAGTATGGCAAGATAAGGCATGTTGTAGGAGTAATAAGTGGAAAGGGCGGAGTAGGAAAGTCAAGCGTTACAGGAATACTTGCAGTTCAGCTGAGAAAGCTTGGTTTCAGGGTAGGCGTTCTTGACGGAGACATGACGGGTCCGTCTATACCGAGGTTTTTCGGCATAAATGAGGAAAGGACCGGATATGCGCCTACTGATGTGAAGGATGTATTCAAGTTCATCCCTATTGAAACAGGTCTTGGGATCAAGACAATATCAATGAACTTCATGATTGAAGAGGAAGAACCGCTCCTTTGGAGAGGCCCCGTGCTTGGCAACGTGCTTACACAGCTTTTCCAGGACACGGACTGGGGAGACCTTGACTACCTCCTGATTGATATGCCACCCGGTACAGGTGACATAGCGCTGACAATAATGCAGCAGTTCCCGGTTGACTACCTTGTAGTTGTATCCACACCTCAGGACATGGTCTCAATGATCGTAAAGAAGGTGGTGAACATGGCTGAGAAGCTTGAAGTTCCGATAAAGGGAGTCGTCCAGAACATGTCGTACATCCGATGCTCCGGCTGCGGAGAGAAGATGAACGTATTTTCGAGGAACACCGCAGAAAGCCAGGCTGATAAGATGGGTCTTCCATTGCTGGCCGAACTTCCAATCGACCCTGACTTCGCATCCTATCTTGAAGAAGGTATGGCAGAACGCTATGCCGCAACCAACAAGGATTATGACATCCTGATGGAAGCCTTCAGAAACGACGAGGATGAGATTGCAAAGAGGGTCGCAGATGCTAAGAAAAAGTCGATACCATTCTTGAATAGCTAAAAGAGAGGACCATACTTCATTCTGAGTGAAGTATGGTCCATAGTTTTATGCATTTATTTTACTGGAGCCTTATAGGCTGAGTTCACAGACTTAAGCAACCTGTTCCATGGAACGAATGCCAGTACTGCAAGGATTATCGCCATTTCTCCAAGAAGGAACGGGGCATTGTAGGTTATCGAGTAGATCCAGAGAGCACTCCCTGTCTGCATACCTTCAGGTGCATATTCTGCGAAGAATACTACTCCAGAAAGAACGTGGGGTATGAGCCTCAGGATATGAGCTGCGACTGCACCGACGAACCTGTTGCTGAAAAATCCGGATACGCCAATCAGCATGAATGGTATTGGATAGTCGAGAAGTGTCTGGATAGGGTGCACTATGTACGGTCCCATGAACAGATTGACTATGCCGAAGAGAAATCCAGTGAGCATTCCGACTTCAGGTCCGTATGCATACGACAGGATAATTATCGGAAGCACGGATGCAAGCGTTACACTACCGCCCTGAGGCATCTTGTAAAGGATGATGTTGTTGAGGACCGCTGACAATGCCACTGCCATTGCGATTTTCGCCATAAGCTGAGGTGTAAGCTTGACCTTCCTGAGGCTTATGAGGAATACTATGCCACCTAATAGGATCACAAGCGCCGCAATAGCCATTGGATTGTCCCTGAGCGCAACAAATGCCTCGCTGAAGCTTTCAAGAATTGATAGGAACATTATTTTACCTCCTTCTTTAGGCTGGAAAAATAAAAACCGTCCTGCGGTGCAAGACGGTTTGAAACCACTTTTTCCGCTTCCCTACGCTGGTACTAACCAGATCAGGTTACAGGGTTAGCTTTCCGCCTCTCAGCCCTTTCGGGCACCCCTAGCCTTTTTTATTATTCTAATACATATTTATGCTTTGGTCAATCTTATAGGGGATTTCTCTGAATGCATATGCCCAGAAGTCCCTTGCCGGTGTGAACTCCCAGTGCAGGGCTGATCTGCCTCAGATCCATGCTCTGGACGTTCTTCATCTTCATGATTGTTTCTACCAGTGCCTTGCCTTCTTCCAGAGCTGCACCGTGCATTACGTATACCTTACAGCTGTATTTCTCAAGATTTTCCTCGAGGATTCCAACAAGTCTCAGGAGTGCCTGCTTTCTCCCCTTGGCTTTGGCAATCGTATAGTATATTCCTTCTCGGTTAACTGAGATTATAGGCTTCATGTTCAGGAGCTGTCCTATGGTTCCTGCTACCTTTCCGATCCTTCCGCCCTTCATAAGGTATTCCAGGGTATCTACGTAGTAATACGTATCAATCGTTTCCTGGAATGCTGCAAGCTTTTCAAGTATCTCTTCGATTCCAATACCAGACTTGATCAGCCTTCCTGCCTCCAGGACTGTTATGCCTTCTGCCATTGAAAGGTTCTTGGTGTCAAAGATATTGGTTATTATCGAAGGCTGCTCTTCAGCGTACATCTTGACGGCGTTTGCAGTTCCTGAAAGTCCGCTTGATATGAACACGCCGAGAACGTGGGTGTAACCTTCATTCTTCAGTTCATCATACAGTGCCGCTATGTCTTCTCCAGAAGGCAGGCTGGTCTTTGGAACCTCCTTCTCCAGGTTCGCATATACCTCATCCGGATGTATCTCAACTCTATCCCTGTATTCTCTGTCTGCATAGATTATCCTTAGAGGCAAAAGCCTCGCTCCGCTTTCCTTGAGCTCTTCGTCTGTCAGGTCACAGGCGCTGTCTGTGACAAGTGCTATCTTATTCATTCTATTCTCCTCTCCGGGTTTACTTAACTAAAGTATAGCAAAGCGATTGAAGATAAACAATGAAACAGATTCTGTTCATATATTGTTTTTGAAATTTCAGGTGTATTTGCATGACTCAAGATAGTAGAATATAATTGTCGGTCTTTAAGTGACCGCATCATTTCCGCTTTATTTCAGAAGCGGATAAGGAAGGAGAGTGACTATGATGGCTGACAAGAGCCTTCATGAGATGTTCAGTTTCACTCTGGACATGGAAAAGGAAAATGTTGTAATACCGGTCTGCGAGGACGTAACAGTAGAGGAAGCCTTCAGGGGAGAATATTCATTCCTGGCGGAGAAGGGAATATTCACAGGAAAAGCCGGTGAGGTTTATACAACCCTTGATGCAGCCCGCAAGGGGGTTTTGGTATTCATTGGTCTTGGAAAGGAGAAATCCGTAAGCCTTGAACAGGTAAGGAAGGCAGGATTCAAGGCTGCGCAGGAGCTTTCTTCAAACAAGGTTGCTGCTGCCTGCATAAGAATATCGAAATTTTCAGGACTTTGCTACAGAGAGACTACGAAGGCATGGGTTGAAGGGATTCTGCAAAGCGCATATGCCTTCGACAAGTACCTTGCGAAAAAGAAAAATCATACTGGACTTGAGATGTCATTCCTTATCAAGGAAGGCAAGGAGGATAAGGTCAGGTCGGCTATCGCTGAGACAATGAACCTTATGGATGCGGTATTCCTTGCAAGGAATCTGGTCAACGAGCCCGCAATATCACTTACACCAGGGTCACTGGCAGCAATAGCGGAAAAGGAGCTTACTCCACTTGGAGTTGAAGTTGAGGTACTTGGAAGATCTTCTGCCGCTGAGCTTGGCATGGAAGCGTTCCTTGCTGTTGCCAAAGGATCATCTGAGGAGCCAAAAGTAATAATAATGAGATACAGAGGTGACAAGGAAAGCCAAAGGCTTCTGGGACTTGTCGGAAAGGGAGTCACCTATGATTCAGGCGGATATTCACTGAAACCCAAGGATTCCATGGTCACCATGTATGACGATATGGGAGGCTCAGCGGCAGTCATCGGGGCGATGAAGGCGCTTGCGCTTAACAGCGTGAAAAGAAATGTATCAGCAGTGGTCCTTGCGACTGAGAACATGGTGAACGGCGAGGCCTATAAGCCTGGAGACATCATTGGCTCCATGGCAGGCAAGACCATCGAGATACTGTCCACGGATGCTGAGGGACGACTGACCCTGGCTGATGCGCTTCACTATATCATTACCAAAGAAAAGGTAGACGAGGTTGTAGACATCGCCACTCTGACAGGAGCCTGCGTGGTGGCACTTGGCGAGCAGATGTCCGGAGCCTTCGCCAGCGATGATGAGCTCATGCAGAGGGTCAGGAAAGCAGCGGAGAAGGCAGCTGAGCCCACGTGGCAGCTTCCTCTCAATGAAGAGTACAGGGAGCTTGTCAAAGGGACCAGGTCAGACCTCAAGAACAGCGGAGGCAGGTGGGGCGGAGCTATCAGCGCAGCTGCATTCCTCAGGGAATTCACAGGTGACACACCATGGGTACATCTTGACATAGCAGGCACTGCATACCTCACAGCAGGAAAGGGCTATCTGCCCAAGGGTGCTACAGGCACCGGAGTGAAGACTCTGTACAATCTGGCACTGGAAGAGATGGAATCAGGCTGCGGCTGTGGTGAAAAGAAATGAGTGCGGCAGATGACAGGCTAGGCAGGACAATAAATGCCATGAAGGAAAAAGGGCTCAGCCAGATGATAGTGTCTGACCCTTCTTCAATACTTTACCTTACGGGCAAGGATATCCATCCCGGGGAAAGGCTTCTGGCTCTTCTTGTCAGTGAAAATAAATCACCGGTACTTTTCATAAACGAGCTTTTCCCTACACCTGAGGCTGAAGGGCTTGAAATCGTCTGGCTTAAGGACACCTCGGACGGCATAGGGATGATAGCTGGCATGATTGAAGCTGGCAAGACATTAGGAATTGATAAGGCATGGCCTTCGGGATTCCTCATAAATCTTATGAAAAAGACAGGATTGTCTGATTTCGTGAACTCATCTCCAATCGTCGATACTATAAGGGCAAAAAAGGACAAGGAAGAGGCTCGTTTAATGGAAGAGGCCTCAAGGCTTAATGACGAGGCAATTGATATACTGGTGAATTCCATAAGGGAACACCATACTGAAAAGGATCTGGCTAAGCTGCTTTCAGACATCTATGAGCAGCTTGGAACCGAAGGATTCTCCTTCGAGCCGATAATTGCCTTCGGTGCCAACGGAGCGGATCCTCACCATAGCAACTCAAATGCAAGGCTCAAGGCAGGCGACTCCATAATAGTGGACATCGGCTGCAGGAAGGACGGATATTGCTCAGACATGACAAGGACAGTTTTCTGGAAAGAAATTCCGGCAAGGTCCAGGGAAGTCTATGAGACAGTTCGTGAAGCTAATGTAAGGGCTATAGAGAAGGTCAGGCCGGGAGTCAGGTTCTGCGACATTGACCAGGCAGCGAGAGGCTACATCGAGGAGAAGGGCTTCGGCAGCTTCTTCACACACAGGACAGGACATTCAATAGGTATCGATGTTCATGAGGCTGGCGATGTATCATCAGCAAACCTTTCAATTCTTGAGCCGGGAATGGTGTTCTCTGTCGAACCTGGAATCTACCTTCAGGGCGATGTGGGAGTGAGGATAGAGGACCTGGTGCTTGTGACTGAAGACGGCCATAAGGTACTTAACGCATACACAAAGGAAATCAAGATAATTGGCAATAATGCAGAGTAGCTGCAGCAGTTAATAGAATGTTGATTATTGACAGATAGAACGAGGCGCACTCCGAATCCGGAGCGCGCCTCAACTAATTTCATGATTTGAATTATTTGGTCATGCAATATATTCAGTTCTATTCTGTCCGTCCTGAATCAGGTCTAGAAATCCGAGCTCTTCGGTGTCCTCGGGAAAGGTATTACGTCTCTTATGTTGGTCATGCCTGTCATGTACATGATGAGCCTCTCGAAGCCGAGGCCGAATCCGGCATGCTTTGCACCGCCGTATTTCCTGAGCTCCAGGTACCACCAATAATCCTCTTCGTTAAGTCCAAGCTTGTTCATCCTGTCCAGCAGCACATCAAGCCTTTCTTCCCTCTGGCTTCCGCCTATGATCTCTCCTACTCCGGGAACGAGGCAGTCCATAGCTGCTACTGTCTTTCCGTCATCGTTGAGTCTCATGTAGAATGCCTTAATCTCCTTAGGGTAATCCGTGACGAATACCGGCATGTTGAATATCTCTTCTGTGAGATATCTCTCATGCTCAGTCTGGAGGTCAGTTCCCCATTCAACCTTGTAGTCGAATTCCTTTCCGGATTTCTGGAGAAGCTCAACCGCTTCAGTATAGGTAACCTTCTTGAATTCAGAATCCACAAGGAAATTGAGCCTTTCAAGAAGTGTCTTGTCGATGAAGCTGTTGAAGAACTGCATTTCCTCAGGAGCATTTTCAAGTATATACCTTATGACATACTTCAGCATGTCCTCTGCCAGCTGCATGTTGTCTGAGAGCTCAGCGAAAGCTATTTCAGGCTCTATCATCCAGAACTCTGCGGCGTGCCTTGCGGTGTTGGAGTTCTCTGCTCTGAAGGTCGGTCCGAAGGTGTAGATGTTCCTGAATGCAAGCGCATAAGCCTCGCCGTTCAGCTGTCCGGATACCGTAAGGTTGGAGGATTTTCCGAAGAAGTCCTTCGAATAGTCGATCTTGCCGTCTTCAGTAAGTGGAGGATTCATTGGGTCAAGGGTTGATACCCTGAACATTTCTCCTGCTCCCTCAGCGTCGCTTCCTGTGATTATCGGCGTATGTACATATACAAAGCCTCTTTCCTGGAAGAACTTGTGTATGGCGTAAGCAGCCATGCTTCTAACCCTGAATACGGCTGAATAGGTGTTGCCTCTCGGTCTTAAGTGAGCTATTGTCCTTAAGTATTCAAAGGTATGCCTCTTTTTCTGCAGAGGATAATCAGCGCTTGATTCGCCCTCAAGGATTATCTCCCTGGCCTTCAGCTCGAATGGCTGCTTGGCATCGGGTGTAAGCACGAAGTCTCCCTTGATTGTGATTGCAGTGCTTATATGGTATTTTGACACATCTGAAAAGTTTGGAAGAGTGTCATCAAAGACCACCTGCAGATTCTTGAAAAAAGTACCGTCGTTCAGCTCGATGAATCCAAATGACTTGGAGACCCTTGAAGTCCTTACCCATCCGCTGACGAGAACTTCCTTGCCTGCAAAGTCTTCAGGCTTCGTATAAAGCTCTTTTACATATGGCATTTTCGTTCCTCCTGATAGTTTGATTCTTTACAATAAAAGAGCCTCCGTCCCGAGGGGACTAGAAGCCCGGAACATTCTTTTGCTCCACGTTTGTCAATTGCACATACATTTTAACCTATCGGGGTGATTTCTTCAAGTGGTTGAAGGATTTTGGGCTCCCGGCAGGTCCCGCTGGAAACCAAGGTACCTTGTTCCCTGGAACGAAAGCATGCCTTCATCACCTTCCACTAGGTATCCGAACAGATTATCGGCTATATGGAATTCCTGCCTTACGCCAGACATGAGCTCGAAGGTCGCATAATATGTTGTACTGGTGCTTGATGAGGGGACATTCTGGTTCGTATGGTGATGATGTGACACATTGGTCCTTTTAGCAACTACTCTGGCCCTTTCCTCAAGTCTTGGTGAATTGTTGTTCCTTGTCCACTCGCCGATTCCTCTTATTATTGTGAGAATAAGCATAGAGCCAACGACAAGGAACCCAAGTGCCACTATGAATGGTATTATGCTGAAGAATCCGAAGCCTGAACTGAATGGTGAATCGTACATTTGTACCTCCTATGCGCCTTCGCTCAAAAATCTGTATTGTGACATATACAGGCTGTAGTAATCGCCTTTCATTGCCAGCAGTTCCTCATGGGTACCGCTCTCTGTTATGACTCCGCCGTTTATTACCATTATCCTGTCACAGTCCCTTATTGTGGAAAGTCTGTGGGCTATTACAAATGAGGTCCTGTTCTTCAGAAGCTTCTTTATTCCGTCCTGTACGAGCCTTTCTGTCTGGGTGTCGATGTTCGAGGTTGCTTCGTCAAGGATCAGGATCCTCGGGTCTGCAAGAAGCGCCCTGGCAAATGATATGAGCTGCCTCTGGCCGACTGACAGCCTGGAGCCGCGCTCCCTTATCTCCGTATCGTATCCGTTCTCAAGCTTCATTATGAAGTCATGGGCGTTTACTGCCCTTGCTGCTCTCTCGATCTCATCATCTGTGGCATCGAGCTTTCCGTATCTTATGTTTTCCCTGATGGTAGCTGCGAACAGGAAAGTATCCTGCAGCATTATCCCCATCTGGCTTCTTAGGGATTCCAGGGTCACTGTCCTTATGTCTGTTCCGTCAATCAGCACTTCGCCGCTGTCAGTATCGTAGAACCTTGAAAGGAGATTGACGATTGTGGTCTTGCCGGCACCAGTCTCTCCTACAAGCGCAATGGATTCTCCGGCATCGACTTTAAAGGATACATCCGTCAGTACGGGAATTCCATCCTCGTAGCTGAAGTCTACATTCCTGAACTCCACACTTCCATCTATCCTTTCCATTTCGCGGGCTTTATCTGATGATTCAATGTCCGGGTTGATGTCAAGGATCTCGAAGATCCTTTCCGCTGAGGCGAAATTGGTTATGAGAGTATTGTAGAAGTTAGAGATGTTCATGACCGGTCTCCAGAACATGCTCACATACATGGTAAAGGCTATGAGAGTTCCAAGGGAAATGTCTCCGTCAAATACCAGATTTACACCGACGAAATAAACGACGCAGGAGCCGATTCCCCATGAGGATTCAACGAGAGGCCAGAAGAAGTCGTTCAGGAATATGGCGCTCATGAAGCTTTCCATCATTTCAGTTACCATGGAATCATGTGTCTTCCTGCTGTCATCCTCAGTTGCAAAGCCCTGAATGACCCTTATTCCAGCGAAGCTTTCATGGGTGAAGGCGTTGAGGTTGCTTCGCTTGCTCCTGAACTCCTGCCATCTCGGTCTTGCCTTAGCCTCGATCATGAACATGGCACCGCCAAGAAGCGGCATGACAGACATGGTTGCCAGGGCAAGCTTGTAATTAAGGATGAACATCATCACTGTAACCATTGCGAGCTGAAGGATGTGAGGAAGGAAGCTTGTGACGGAGTTGGAGAACAGAGTCTGAAGTGCATTGACATCTCCTACTACCCTTGCCAGTATCTTACCTACAGGCCTTGAGTCGAAGAATGAGAATGAGAGCTTCTGTATATGCGCATAGAGGTCCTCTCTCATGCTGAGGACGATCTTGTTGCTTACGATGCCCATCTTGTATATCCTCGCACGGGATGCCGCCATGGCTAATATGTTAAGTCCGGCCATGATGCCTGCGACGAGCGCAAGGCCCTTCATGTCTTCATTCCTTATATATACATCGATTGCCTGCCTTGTGAAGTAGGGGTTGATGAGACCGACTACCATGACCATAACCATGAGTGTAAGGACGATTGCAACCTCGTTCCTGTATGGAACCATGTATGTGAACAGCCTCGATATCAGTTCCCGTTTACCTGTTATGGTAAATTTCTCATCCTGCTTTACGGTATTCTTTGCCATTATGATTCCTCCCTGAGGGAGTCGAAATCCTTGAACTGCTCCCGGTATACTTCGTAGTATGCTCCGCCTCTGGCCACAAGCTCCTCGTGGGTGCCGCGCTCGATTATCCTTCCATCCTCCATTATGAGTATGAGGTCGGCATTCTTTACTGCGGAGATCCTGTGGGCGATTATGAATAATGTGCTTTTTGAAGGCAGGTGCTTCAGGTTCCTGAGAAGCTTGTATTCAGTATCCATGTCCAGTGCGCTGGTGGCGTCATCTAGTATCATTATTGGTGACCTTCTGATTATCGCCCTGGCGATGGCGATCCTTTGCTTCTGTCCTCCTGAAAGCCCCACGCCCCTTTCACCGATTATGGTCGCCGGACCTTCTGAAAGCTCTCCGACAAAGTCAGCGCACGCAAGGTCAAGGGCTTCAATGACTTCAGTGTCAGTTGCATCCCTTCTTCCAAGGCGTACGTTATTTTCAATGGTATCAGAGAACAGGAAGGTGTCCTGAGGGACCACCGACATGTTCCGCCTTAAGGATTCAAGTGTTATATCCCTTATCGGTACATCATCAATCAACAGACTTCCTGTCTGGAATTCATAATATCTGCCGATGAGGCCTGTAAGTGAAGATTTTCCTGAACCGGTGGTTCCCATAATGGCGACTGTGCTGCCTGCATTGGCTGTAAAGGATATGTCCTCCAGCACATTTTCACCTCCGTATGAGAATGAGAGGTCCCTGAATTCGACTTTTCCTGATATGGACAGGTCTGCTGCAGTTTCCAAACTTCTGATGGACGGCTCCTCCTTGAATATCTTCTCAAGCTTTCCAAGCGACGACTTGTTCTGTGAAGCCAGGTTTATAAGCCAGCCCATGTCCCTGAGGGGCCATATGAGGTTCCAGATATAGGTTGAGAAGGCGACGAGAGTTCCAAGCGTCATCTCGCCGGAAGTAACGAAGAAGCCTCCGAAGGCGACCATGGCTACCACTGCAAGGTTAGTCAGAAGCTCTATTGGCGGAAAGTAATCCGACATTATCTTTGTCTGCTTGCTGTTGAGTTCAAAGTTTTTCCTATTCATCTCAAAGAACTTGCCTATTTCATGCCTCTCCCTTGAAAAGGCCTTTACGAGCCTGACACCGGCAATATTCTCCTGGGCTGTGGTATTCAGCTTCGCTATATGGTCGGAAATCTCCTCATAGCTCTTCGTGCTCCTTTTTTCAAGCTGTACAGCTATCCAGGCTATAGGAAGCATGATAGTAAGGCATATCAGGGTAAGCTTCCAGTTGAAGTATGTGAGGAGTCCTAAAGCAAGTACGAAATAAAGCGCGTCCTCGACAATAAGCCTCAAGCCGAAGGCTACAGCATTCCAGACGTTCTCCACATCCTCGCTCATCCTTGCCATCAGCTCACCGGTGTTCATGGTGTCGAAGTATTTGAAGCTCAGCTTCATTATATGGCGGTAGGTGTCATCCTTGAGCCGGATCACCACCTTTGTTGAAAAAAGGTCGAAGAGGTATTCCTTGGTGTAGCCAAGGACAGCCCTCGACATGGTCACGCCGAAAAGGCCTGCGATGAATGGGAGAAGGAGATGCCTCTCTCCGCCGATAACAACCCTGTCGATTATTGCGCGAGTTATGAGTGGATTGAAGAAATCAAGGACGAGAGAAAGAATCATCGCCATTGATGGGATGATTACGAGAAGCTTGTGTTTCCTGACCTCTGAGTATACTCTGTCTATTTTGAAAACCCCCTGGATGTAGAAAAGTCATGGAATAGCCCATGACTTTACGATACATCATATATATATAATGTCAACCCTTTAAAGGGCTTTTAGAAGCGGTCTTATGATATCAGCTACCTTTACGGATTCTCCTGCTCCCATGGTGATTACCATGTCGCCCGGAGAAGCGAAGTGCATGATGTTTTCAGCTGCTTCCCTGAAGCTGTGGCAGTTAACCGTCGTCACGGTATGCCTTCCCCTGATTGCATCACCAAGCTCTTCTGATGTCACAAGTCCGGTGTCAAGCTCCCTGGCGGCATATATGTCCAGAAGTACCAGAGTGTCCACATCATCAAAGGCTTCAACGAAGCCCTCGAAGAGTGTCCTTGTCCTGGTGTAGGTGTGAGGCTGGAACACAACATGTATTTTGCGTGCATCAGTTCTTTTTGCTGTGTCAATTGCGGCTCTTATCTCACTTGGATGATGAGCATAATCGTCGATTACTGTAACTCCGCCCTCCGTATACAGGTGCTGGAACCTCTTGTCCACTCCAGTGAAGGAGGATAGCCCTTTTGCTATCGATTCAAGCGGAATTCCGGCTGCAATGGATGCGCCAATTGCGGCAAGCGCATTGGAGACATTGAACCTGCCGGGGACTCCCATGCTTATTGACATCAGGTATCCGCCCCTGAGTGATACGTCAAAGCTTGCTTTGCCTGACTCGCTGAAGGTTATGCGCTCTGCCCTCAGGTCGCCGTTTTCAATTCCGAACCTTAAGACCTTTGCCTTTGCACCGGTAAGGACATATTCCATGTTCCTGTCATCAGCATTTGCAACGATGGTTCCTTCTGCGGGGATCATTGCAACATACTCCCTGAAGGTATCGAGGACATGCTGAAGGTCCCTGTAGTAATCCAGGTGGTCTGCCTCAACGTTCAGGATGATTGCTGTAAGGGCAGGAAACCTTAAGAAGGAGCCCTTGTATTCGCAGGCTTCAGTTATGAACAGGTCGCTTTCTCCGATCCTGAAATTACCGCCTATTAAGGGAAGCTGTCCGCCAACAAGTATTGTCGGATCAGAATCACTGTTCATTGCTATGGAGGATAGCATGGAGGTCGTGGATGTCTTTCCGTGGGTTCCTGATACGGATATTGAATTTTTGAAGTTCTTCATCAGGTGTCCCAGGAACTCGGAACGGTCCAGGGTCCTTATACCTCTCTCTTTCGCTTCCATAAGCTCTTCATTGTCATCCCGTATGGCTGCTGTATAGACCACCAGGTCCTGGTCTGTGATGTTTGACCGGAAATGGCCGATAATAACCTTTGCTCCTCTTTCACGCAGGCTTTCGATGGTTTCAGATTCCCTGAAATCAGATCCCGTGACCTCTATATTGTTGCTGAGAAGTATGGCGGCAAGGCCGCTCATTGATACCCCGCCTATTCCTATGAAATGTACTTTTTTACCTTTATAGTCCCTGAAATCAAATGACATAAAATCAGCTCCGATATTTTTCTTTTGGTTTGGCTTAGGGGTGTAAAACAGTCCCCCATTTAGTATGATAATACAAAGAGGTCCAAAAAGAAACATTTTGACACTCAAGGACCTTGAAGAGGAGTGGTCTGCAATGGAAGGAAAAAGGCAGGCAGGCATTTTGGCAGCAGGGTTTGTGACTGAAGGAATGACCGTAGGTCTCGGAACAGGGTCCACGGTCTACTATACGATACTTAAGCTTGGAGAAATGGCAAAGGAAGGCATGAAGCTAAGGTGCGTATCAACATCTGAAGCGACGACAAATCTGGCTGAGAGCCTTAATCTTACCCTTGTTCCAATGTCGGAGGCTGAAGAGATCGACATAACCATAGACGGTGCTGATGAGGTGGACAGGTATTATAGCGGTATCAAGGGAGGGGGCGGAGCCCTGCTTTATGAAAAGCTTGTAGCTGACATATCCAGGAGGGTGATATGGGTGGTTGACAGAAGCAAGCTGGTTGAGAGACTCGGAGCCTTTCCTCTCCCGGTTGAGATTGTTCCGTTCTCCCATGTTCAGCTGATGAGGAAGCTTGAGGCCATGGGATTTTCACCGAAGCTCAGGATGTCGGGGAACTGCCCGTTCCTTACTGATGAAAAGAACTACATAATCGACCTGAAGACGGGTTTCATCGATGACCCTGAAGGTTTGCACAGACTTTTAAAGCTCATGCCTGGCGTAATCGAGACAGGACTGTTCATCGCCATGGCTGACACAGTTGTGGTTGGAAGCGAGGATGGGGTCGAAGTGCTTGAAAGCGTTAAATGATGCCGGTTTAAGGATATGGCCAGGAAAATTTCCACGAATGCTGATTATATCAAAGCGTTTACTTTACCTCTATTTTCAGAATTTTACGAATGATTTTTTAAAAAACATTGCGAAACATTCGATTGTATTATAAGATATATTTTGAGGAAATGGAGGCGAACTTATGGAGAAATATTCCAGAAACAGCAGAGTCAGCATCATAACCAAGATCCTGACCGAAAATCCAAACAAGATAATGAGCCTTAATTACTTTTCAGATATCCTTAACGCGGCTAAGTCCACCATCAGNNGATATGGGCAGGATAGAGACGATAGCCGGAGCAACGGGTGGCGTCAGGTACATAGTGAAGGTGAGCGAGAAGGAGAAGGAAAAGTTCAAGGAGTACATATGCTCTACGCTTTCCGACAAGTCCAGGGTCGTTCCAGGGAATTTCCTCTATGTGACCGACATTATGCTTGATCCGGAGGTGGTATCAAAAGCTGGCGCAATGCTGGCCGGACACTTCATAAAGCTTAAGCCGGACTACATCATAACAGTCGAGACCAAGGGCGTGCCTCTGGCATATGAGGTTGCAAGATATATGGGAGTACCTCTCATAGTCGCAAGAAAGAACTCCAAAGTCACTGAGGGTACATCTGTAACGATAAACTACGTTTCAGGCACCACAGGACGACTTTCCACAATGGGTCTGTCAAAGAGGACTCTCAAGACTTCATCAAGATGTCTGTTCATAGACGACTTCCTGAGGGCTGGCGGAACGGTAAACGGCATCGAGGACCTTCTCAGGGAATTTGATTCTGAGCTTATTGGCATTGGAGTACTTGTAGACAACAAGGAAGTCAAGAAGACAATGACCCAGCCTTATGTATCCATAGTCGATTATTTCGGAATCGACGAAAAGGGTGCGATAAGGATGAAGCCTTCAACTACGATATAAAAAAACTGCTATTTCAGATATTGTTCTGAAATAGCAGTTTTTTTACAGAAATTCTATTAGCTCAACATGAACGGTATATGAGGCATCCCTTGAAGCGACGGACCCCGCCTCAGGGTCGTAACCCTTGTACCTTCCGCCATAAACCTGCCAGATCACCTTGTACTTATTGTCTCCATCAAGCACCGACAGCACGTCAGAAGATTTGGATGGAGGCACATTGCCGATATGTCCCATCTCATCGTGGATGACTCTGACCAAAGTGCCATCAGAAATAAGCTTGATTTCGCCAAGACCGGTTAGTTCAGTCTCAAAGACTCCCATCCTGAGCCGAATGATTTCCTCATCTGAAAGCCCTTCAAACCTTGAACCGGGATGGATCCTTTCACGTGCAAAGTCTGATATTATAACCTGAAAGCTTTTCTTCTCATCATCGAAGCCATCGGATTCAGCATCGAATATGACAGACCTGGTTTCAGGAGCTGCTGCACCGGTCAGTACTGACGGAGAAGTAATACCGGCCTTTTCTGATGGAGCATCCTTCGGGATTGTACCCTTATACAGCCCAAGGGCGAATATTGGTATTGAGATGTATGCAAGCATGTAGTTCCTTGTGAGTATACCGGACAGAAGCAAGAGCGATGCGGCAAGCTTTATGGTACCGGCTGACTTCTTGTCCTTCTTCAATAGTTCATTTAACATCATCATTCCTCTTTCCCTGTTTTTTATAGGCACAGCTCACGGATCGCCTTCGCGACTCCCGCATTGTCATTTGTGTCGGTTATCATTTTTGCAATGGCCTTAAGCTCAGGTATGGCATTGCCCATTGCCACTCCCATGCCTGCATACCCTACCATTGAAAGGTCGTTTTCACCGTCGCCTATTGCAATGACTTCATCCTTTGTTATTCCAAGGCGTCCGATAAGGGCGTCTATTCCTTTAGCCTTGCTGACTCCTGACTTTATGACTTCCAGTCCGAACCATGTGGAGGACACTGCCTCGAGGGTAGGATGGCCTTCAAGGGCTCTCCTCAGCTTAAGGAATTTTTCCGGATGCTCCCTCTCAAGGGAGATGGACTTTACAATTTTAGAGTCCCTTTCTTTGAAAGTCCTGAGCAGATCATCTGTTTCGATTATTTCAATCCTTCTTTCTGGAGGAAGATGCAGATTGGCATCTATGTATCCATTGCCATCTCCAACAGGTCTTTCGCAGATAAGGGCGTTCCATTCGTTGTAGTGGGTAAACAGGTCAAGCTTTCCAAGGAGCTCTGTCAGGTATAGAAGGTCCTCATCAGCGATGGTTTCATGTATGAGGATCTCTTCACCGTATTTCACGAACGCACCGTTTGATGCTACGGTGAGGGTATCCACACCCAGCTTGGAGCCGTACAGGTTGCCGTAGTTGTACATTCTGCCTGTGGTGATTGCAATTCTTATGCCTTTAGCGGCAGCTTCCCTTATGGCCTCGATATTTTCCTTCGGTATCCTCTTGTGGCTGTCGTAGAGTGTTCCGTCAACATCAAGGCAAATCAGCTTGTATTTGTCCATATTATCTCCAATCATTTGTTTAGTTTAAGCGGTTCGTAAACCTGCCTGAAAAATGGGCTTGAGGCTGAAATAATGTCGTACTCTTCCCAGTTGCCGTCACAAACCGGACAGAAATGACCTCCGTGGGCTATAAGGCCGGGACTTGCTTCGAACCTGTGCCCTAGAGGGCATTCCCATTTGAGCTTCTTCCAGAGGTCTCCGTCATAACCTTCCGAGAGCAGCCTTCCGCCTCTAAACTCAGCAAGTCCCTGCAGGTCATTGAAATCAATAGCTTCAAGTCCCTTCCCCTCATCATATCCATGAGAAAGGGTTATCTTTTCAGATTCCCTGGTGCTTCTTACCGGCGTCCATGTTTCCCAGCCGGGTATCAGCTTCAGGGAACCCATCGAGCCATAGAATGCATCGATCTTTTCTCCGTCCTGCTTCCTCATCCACTGGAGGCTTCCGCCCTTGTTTGTGGAAATGGAAGACATGCCTCTTTTTACAGGTGAAGGTCCGAACATTCCTGAGAGCCTGATTCCTATCGGAAGTCTCCTTCGGATCCTTTTAGCAAAGTCTACTGCACTTTCGCTTCTGAAATGAAGGAATCCTTCAAGGATATCCGAATCAAGATAATACTGTCCGTGGAAATTGCCAAGGGCAAACCAGGAAGGCTCCATGACCTTTATTATATCTCTGATTCCGATGCTCCGGTAGAGCATTTCCATGAACTCGTAGTATGTCAGCCTGCATTTCTCGCCGCCGCCTACGTTATAGATATGTTTCCAGAATCCTTCAGGGAGGTCGTAATCAATGATATGTTCAAGCATAGTGGCGCTGTCCTCGTCAGATATCCACTCCATGCAGTTGTTGAGGGGCTGGTGGAATATTATTCCGTCCCTGACCGAAAGCAGTCCCTTGTGCATGATTCCGGTCTGCCTGAGTGATACCCAGAANNTAGGTGTCGAACATGGCTGGCTTAACCGGATCTCCGACCCTTCCCCAGTGGAGCGGCGGCCGTCTGTCACCAGTTTCAGCAATGGAGCCTATGAACACCAGCTTAACTGAATCCTCTCTGCCCTTGTCCTTTATGACGGAAAGGATATTCTTTGTGCCATTAAGATTGACCTCCATAGCAAGCTCAGGCAGCCTGTCAGCAAGCGGTGAAACTATCGCAGCCATGTGGATTATGATGTCGGAGCTTCCGACAGGCTCTATAAGGGCCTCTCTGTCGCATACGTCAGCACAGACTATGCGAAGTAGTCCTTTGCGTGACATCTCATTCAGGATTTCAATCTTCTTGTCCTGAGGTGATGCAAGAACAACGAGGCTTATATCCTGCCTGCCAAGCAGCCTTTTTATGAGCGGCCACCCCATGTTTCCGGTGGCTCCGGTTATGAATACATTTTTCATAAGCTTTATTCACCCGATTTCATTTTTGCTATTATCATTGTAATATTTTTTTTACAAATTTGATATTAATCACGGCAATATCATTCATTTACCAATAATTCGTCATCCTGGAAAGAAATCTATTGAAAATGTAATCTTTTACATACTATAATAAAGGTACAAAGGCCTTGAATTCAGAATTTTACAAATAAGAGGGTATTAAGGTAGGCCACAAACTAAGGAGGTANNAAAATAGCTGCAGAGGGCAAGATGAAAGCTATTGTATCAGTGACATTCGACAATGAGTTCGTTGTTCACGATATCAAGGTCATTGAAGGGCAGAACGGGCTTTTTATAGCGATGCCTTCAAGAAAGACACCGGATGGAGAATTTAAGGATATTGCACATCCAATAAACACACTTACCAGGGAAAGGCTCCAGGACTCAATTCTCGGAGAATACGAGAAGGTCAGGAACGAAGAGCCGGAAGAGGAAGTGCTTGTAGCAGCAGAGGTTTAAATTAAAATGCAAATTGTGGCCTGATTTATGTCAGGCCACAATTTTCTCTTGCAAAGAAACTATTGAAACAAACGGAAATCCTGGGAGCACTTAAGTTGAAATGAAGGGGCACCTAATCTATAATGGAATAGGTGAAACAAGCTGCAAAAAGGGCGCAGTAGAAAAAATAAAGCCCTAGTATACAACAGAGGTGAAAGTATGGGAAAATACGCATTGATCCTTGCTGCCGGTGAAGGAAAAAGAATGAAGTCAAAAGTCTCGAAGGTCCTTCACAAGGTATGCGGCAAGGAGATGGTAAATCACGTGATTGACGTGATGAGAAGCGCTGGCTTCGAAGATGTCAACGTGATTGTAGGCAAGGCCAGGGAACAGGTGATTGCAGGAACCTCCTCAAGGGGAGTTTCATTTTCAGTACAGGAAAACCCAATGGGTACGGGACACGCAGTGATCTGCGCAAGTGAATACCTTGAAGGCAAGGATGGAACCGTAGCCATATTCACTGGCGACGCTCCTCTCATAAGAAGAGAGACAGTGGAGGCCATGTATTCGAGGCATGAGGCTAATGCTTCAAGCGCTACTCTCCTGACATCGATAATCGACAACCCTTCTGGCTATGGCAGGGTAATAAGGGATGGCGACGAGGTTTTAAGGATCGTCGAGCACAAGGACTGCAGCGATGAAGAGCTTAAGACTCTTGAGGTCAATGCAGGAATGTACATGTTTGACATTAAAGACCTTCTTGAAAGCCTTAAGGAGCTTAAGAATGACAACGCCCAGGGCGAATATTACCTGACCGATGTCATTGGGATACTCAAGGGCAAGGGTAAAAAGGTAGGAGCCAGCATCACTGAATTTGACGAGACAAGAGGAGTCAATTCCAGGGCACAGCTTGCCGAGGCCGAGGAGATCATGAGGGAGAGGATAGCAAGGTTCCACATGGACAACGGCGTCACCTTCATAGACTGGAGATCGACGTACATAGGAGCCGATGTTGCCATAGGAATGGACACTGTTGTTCATCCCGGAGTATCGCTGGAAGGGAAGACCTTCATAGGGGAAGACTGCATCCTTTACCAGAATTCGAGGATCGTGGATTCAGAAATCGGAGATGATGTTACTGTTACAGCTTCAGTGATCCTGGAATCGAAGGTTGGAAGCCATACCTCAGTCGGACCATTCGCATACATAAGACCTGATTCTGAGATCGGTGAGCATGTCAAGGTGGGCGACTTTGTGGAGATCAAGAAATCGGTCATAGGAGATGGAACCAAGATATCCCATCTCACTTATATCGGAGACGCGGAGGTTGGCAGGAATGTCAACTTCGGATGCGGAACTGTCATAGTCAACTACGATGGCAAGAAGAAGTGGAAGACGGTTGTGAAGGACAATGCATTCATTGGCTGCAACACAAACCTGATATCTCCTGTCACTGTAAACGAGGGAGCATATATCGCTGCAGGCTCAACGATAACTGATGAAGTGCCTAAAGACAGCCTTGCAATAGCGAGAGCGAAGCAGGTAGTCAAGGAAGGCTGGGTTACAAGAAGGAACGAAGAAGCTGTGAAGGGGGATGCTCTGAAATGAACAAGAGCCACTATAACAACATGAAGATATTTGCAGGTAATTCACATCCGGAACTGGCGAAATCCATAGCCGGAATACTAGGAATGAAGCTGGGGGACTGCAAGGTAGGCACGTTTTCCGACGGCGAGATATTCGTCGAGACAAACGAGACCGTAAGAGGCTGCGATGTATTCATAATCCAGTCGACGAACAATCCTGTAAACAACAACCTCATGGAGCTGCTCATCATGATAGATGCGTTCAAGAGAGCTTCAGCAGGCAGGATCAATGCCGTTATTCCATATTATGGATATGCCAGGCAGGACAGGAAGGCCAAATCAAGGGACCCTATTACAGCGAAGCTTGTAGCTGACATACTTACGACTGCCGGAGCCGACAGGGTCCTTACAATGGACCTGCATGCAGCTCAGATACAGGGATACTTCAACATTCCTCTCGACCATCTGCTTGGAATGCCTATAATCGCTGACTACTTCATAAAGAAGGGCTTCATGGAGAATGAGGACATAGTCGTGGTTTCCCCGGACCTTGGATCAGTAACGAGGGCAAGGAAGCTGGCTGAAAGGATCCATGCACCCATGGCCATCATCGACAAGAGGAGACCTAAGGCCAACGTATCTGAAATCATGAACATAATCGGAGATGTAAGGGACAAGGTCTGCATACTTGTAGACGACATGATCGACACTGCAGGTACAATAACCAACGCTGCAAACGCGCTGAAGGACCTGGGAGCCAAGAACGTATATGCTGCCTGCACCCACGGGGTATTTTCAGGACCTGCGATAGAAAGGATCAACAGCTCTGCAATAGAGGAGCTGGTATGTCTTGATACCATAGCCAGGCCTGACAGGATTGATATGGAGAAATTCACATATCTTTCAGTTGCACCACTTTTTGGCGAGGCCATAAAGAGGATCAAGGATGATGTTCCATTAAGCAAGCTTTTCGATTGATAAATACAGTTAGCGGCAGGTAAACACCTGCCGCTATTTTATAATGATTATAATTTATTAACAATTGACCCCGTACCCATTAATTATTTGTAACTTTTATGATTTTTCTACATAAAGAATATATGATTATGTTAAGAATATTTATTAAACATGAACAGGCCGCCATAATTTATGAGGCCTGGATATGGAAAAGGGGATTAATCATGGAAGGAAAGATAGGAAAGATATTGGTAGTGGATGACGACGAGAATATCAGCGAAGTGCTCAAGATGTATCTGCAGAGCTCAGGATATGACACCAGGGTATGCGGAGACGGAAAGTCAGCCCAGGAGACCTTCCTGGAGTACAAGCCTGACCTGGTGCTTCTGGACATCATGCTTCCATACATAGATGGAATAGATGTCCTCAAGTGGATAAGGAGAGATTACGATACTCCTGTCATTATGCTTACTGCGAAGGGAGACACCTTTGACAAGGTGCTCGGACTTGAGCTCGGAGCCGACGACTACATGGTAAAGCCTTTTGAACCCAAGGAAGTTGTTGCGAGGGTCAAGGCTGTCATGAGGAGATTCAACACTGACGGAGGCGGCAAGGAAGTCCTGAACTTCCCTGAGCTTAACATTGATGTCAATTCATACAACGTAACCTACAAGAACCAGGACATAAAGATGCCTCCGAAGGAGTTCGAGCTGCTTTATCACCTGGCTTCCAACAAGAACAGGGTATTCACAAGGGAGCAGCTGCTCTGCGAGGTATGGGGCTATGACTATCCCGGAGACTCGAGGACCGTGGATGTCCATATCAAGAGACTAAGGGAAAAACTCCACGGCGGACCGAACTGGCAGCTTGAGACTGTCTGGGGAGTAGGGTACAAGTTCGAAGTCAAATAGGAATTGGTGTGATTATGAAGAACAGCAGTCTGGTGACGAAGCTGGTGGCGACACTCGCCATCGTCGTCGCCGTTAGCTATATTTTGATATCTGCGGCACTGTCAATCTGGTTCCAGGGACATCTGCGCGCACAGGTAACCGAGAGGGCTGGAATAACATCGGGATACATCGCGGAATATGTCACAGATTATCTCGACAAGGACATAGATGACATAGTCCTGGATGAGAACATAAGAAGGGTCTCGGAGGGTGAAGACTGGGACTTTCTCCTTATCGACGCCTCGGACTATATCTACTATGTTTCAGATACTGGCTACGACAGCCTAATCTACTCTAAGTTCAGGCTTCCTGACAAGGGCAGGCTGATAGCGGGCTCCGAGCTTGAGATAAGCGGAGAGATGAATCCGATAACCAAGGAGACCTCCCTTGTATTCATCAAGCCTGTATTCAATCAGGATGCCTACGTGGGGAGTCTCGTGACCTACATCTCAGACGATGCGGTCCGTGAGCCTCTTTCAAGTGTGCTTGTCATAATCTGGGGGCTTGCTGCGCTTGCTTTCTTCATGACGCTCCTTGGAATCTATTACTTTGTCCAGAAGATGCTGTTCAAGCCTCTGACGGACCTGAACACGATAGCTGCCAAAATCTCAAAGGGTGAGGTCTCCCAGAGGGTGAACGTCACGTCTGACGACGAAATAGGACAGCTTGCAAAATCCTTCAACATCATGGCGGAATCGCTTGAGCAGACCGACAAGAACAGGCGCGACTTCCTGTCAAACATTTCCCATGAGCTGAGGTCACCGATCACATCGATGAAGGGCTTCATAGCAGGCATACTTGACGGGATAATACCCAAGGACAAGGAGAACTATTACCTCACAATAGTCTATGATGAGACACAGAGGCTAACGAGGCTTGTCAACGACCTTCTTGACCTTTCGGCGATGGAATCCGGAAGGTTCTCCTTCAGGATGACCGAGGTTGACCTGAATGAGATAATAAGGCTTTGCATCATAAGAGCTGAAACCAAGATAAACGACAAGGGGCTGAAGGTCAATGTCACACTTGAAGGAGACCATCTTTATGTGGCAGGGGACAGGGACAGGCTGATACAGGTAGTTACAAACCTTCTTGACAATTCAATGAAGCATGCGCCTGACAACGGACATGTGGAGATCTACACAAAAACCAAGGGAAAGAAGGTACACACTACCGTATACAACGACGGCCAGAGCATATCGGACAGCGACATAAAGTATATATGGGACAGATTCTACAAGGCTGACAAGTCAAGGACCAACAAGGTTTCAACGGGTCTGGGGCTTCCCATCGTCAGGAACATAATAACTCAGTTCGGCGAAGACATTTGGGTGGAGAACAGGCCTAAGGGCGTTGCATTCACCTTCACGCTGAGCAAGACCTAAGGAGACGAAATGGGAGAGTTTGATAAGGATAGGGATACCAGTCAGAATAATGAAGAATTAAGGGACGAGAACCGCTCCGGTGAGATAAGGTTCAGGCAGGACAAGAAGGCAAGGTTCCTTCAGAGGCTTGCCGGAATCTCAGCTCTCCTGGTGGTAATAGTCATGACCTCACTCATTACGTCGACTATAGTAGCGAGAAGGATCTATGAGAACGCATTGAGAGTGGACACTGAAGGCAACATACTTCAGGTAATAAGGATGAACATCGAGAATTTCACACGTGACTTCTATGACAGGCAGATCATCAGGGACATATATGCAAGGGTTGCAGGTTCACTGGTTGGAGTATCAAGGGATCCGCTTGCATTTGGTACCGGAAGCTACGACGGGGTCTTCACCGGAGTAGTGATGAACGGAAGCGGCCACATACTGGTCCCTTATTTCGTTATCGACGGGTATGTCGGTCCAATATATGTTAAGACTGCAAAGGACAAGGACAATGTACTGGAGGCTGTGATAGTCGGAAAGGACAAGTCCACGGATACTGCGGTAATTTTGGTCGAGGGACTTGAAGTGGAGCCTCCGAAATTCGGAGACTCAAGCGCTGTCAAGGTTGGGCAGGCAGTTCTTGCAATAGGAAACGCGTTCGGTGATTCTGAAAAGGGCACTGTGACCTTTGGAATAATCAGTACTGTAAACAAGCTGATATCTACAGTCACAGAGGACAACAGGGAAGTGAAGGTTTACGCCTTCGAGACTGATGCCAGCGTAAACAGGGCTACAAACGGCGGAGTTCTGGTGAACATGCAGGGCGATGTCATTGGAGTAAACAGTCTCGACTTGTCAGAGGATTTCAACGGAGGGTTCGGTGCGGCCATAACAATAAATGAGGCCAGGAGCGTGGTCAGAAGCATAATAAACACCGGGCAGGCCATCGAGCCATATATGGGTATCACAGGAAACATTGTGACCGAAGATCTTGAAGGGCAGACAGGCTACTACATAAGAAGGATCGAGCCTGAAAGCACTGCGGACAGGGCTGGCCTGAGACCTACTGACATCATACTGTCCATTGACGGGCTTGCAATGACATCAGATACTACGATAGATGACTACCTTAAGACCAAGAAGGTTGGAGAGATAGTAATTCTAAAGGTAATGAGGGTGTCGGGTGAGCAGACCATAGAAGCAACGCTTTACGGAACCAGGGTAAGATGATTTTTCAAAGGGGCTTTATAACAAGCCCCTTTTTGCATTACAATGTAAGAACAGAATAGGAAAAAGGAGAATGATATAGATGGTTAAGGTAGAAAGCTTCCAGATGGACCACACTAAGGTGAAGGCCCCTTTCGTCAGGAAGTGCGGTCTGTTTCTCGGAAAGAAGGGAGACACTGTGTCCAAGTTCGACCTGAGGTTCATACAGCCTAATCAGGGAGTGATGGAGACGTCAGGAATACATACCATGGAGCATCTTCTTGCAGGGTACATGAGGGAAAAGATGGAGGAAATAATAGACATCTCCCCAATGGGCTGCAGGACTGGTTTCTATATGGTAGCCTGGGGTGACCTGACCGAGGATTCTGTTGCGGACGCATTGGAATATGCACTGAAAATGGTCATCGAGACTGATGAGATACCTGCTGCAAACGAGCTGCAGTGCGGAAACTACAGGGACCATTCGCTTGAGCTTGCAAAGAGTTATGCGAAGGAAGTCCTCGATAAGGGACTGCGCAGCGGCTTCTACGTTTGATTGGATGGTGGTGAATTTTGTATCTTATCGTAGGCCTTGGCAACCCAGGGCCTGACTACATGCACACAAGGCACAACGTGGGCTTCGACTGTCTCGACATGCTTGCGTCCGACATCGGGGCAAGCCTTGACAGAACAAGGTTCAGGGGCTATTTCGGCGAAGGCAGGATAGGGACAAAGAAGGTTCTTCTCCTGAAGCCATCCACCTACATGAACCTTTCCGGTGAAAGCGTGGGTGAAGCGGCAGCCTTCTACAAGGTGCCTCCAGAAAACATAATACTTGTCTACGACGACATAAGCCTTGAAGTAGGAAGGCTGAGAATAAGGAAGAAGGGAAGCCCGGGAGGCCACAACGGAATCAAATCCGTTACTGCGCACCTCGGGACAGACCTGTTTCCAAGAGTGAAGATAGGCATAGGCGGACCGCAAAGGGACCTGGTCAGGCACGTGCTCGGAAGGTTCCAGCCGGAGGAAAGGGAAATCATGGACAGGACACTTGCTGCCGCGAAGGATGCTGTAATTGCCATGGTGAGGACCGGAATTGATTCTGCGATATCGGAATATAACGGCTTCAGGGCCGAACAGGTGTCATCATGAGACTTAATGGAATTTTAGATGCCATAGAATCCGACAAGGGCTTCAGGGAGCTTATCGCGAGTATGGAGGCGAGGAAACATCCCGTAGGCGTATACGGGGTGTCGGAATCAGCAAAGGCCTTCCTCTTGTCAGCTGTGTTCAGAAAATCAGAACACGGCCTTTTCGTGTTTGCCTCGAAGGATATGGATGCCAAGAACCTCTATGAGGACCTTCTTCTGTATGAGAATGATGTGTATTACTTCCCTTCAAAGGAAGCGGTATTCTACAATATTGACGCGATATCCGGAGACCTCAGGTGGGAGAGGCTGAAGGTAATGAAGAGGCTGCTTGAGGGTGGCAGGAAGATAGTAGTGACAACCATTGACGCACTTAGCCAGTTCTATACGCCTGCAGGCTTCTTCAGGACATATACATTCAAGCTGAGAAAGGGTGAGACAGCTGACCTGAAGGCAATAGGCAGAAGGCTTGCAGAGTCGGGGTACCAGAGGGTCGAGATGGTCGAAGGAAGAGGGGAGTTCGCCCAGAGGGGAGGCATCCTCGACATTTTCGTGCCCATGGGGTCAATGCCCTACAGGATAGAGCTTTTCGGAGATGAAATTGATTCTATAAGGACATTCAATCCCGAGACGCAGAGAAGCATAGAGCATGTGGACTCAATAGAGATATTCCCGGCAAAGGAAATGATAATCGGACAGAAGACCATGGAAAATGGAGCCAGAAGGATCGAAGCCGAGCTGAAGGGAATCATCGAGACCAAGAGCAAAAGGAAGGAGTACCAGAAGGACAGCCTTGAAAAGCTGAAGATGAATGTTGGCGCGAACCTGGAGCATCTTAGGGAAGGCATGTACTTCGAGACCATTGATTCCTATCTGCCGTTTTTCTACGATGAGCCGTCGACCCTGTTCGATTTCATAGGCAGCGACACAATAGTAGTTGACGACACATCGAATTCTCTCGGGAAGCTGGATTCGACATACCTTGAATTCAGGGAGAACTACGAGGCGTTCCTGGAAAGGGGAGAAATACTGCCATCCCAGGGAAAGCTTCTTATGGAAAAGGAAATACTGATATCGGAGCTTAAGGAAAGGCCTGTTGTGACCTTGAACCAGTTCCAGAAGACAGAGAGGTTTCTTCCTCCAAGAAGTCTGGTTTCCTTCAATGAGGTGACCATATACAACTACCAGGGTCAGCTTGACATGCTTATCGAAGACATCAGGGAGAGGAAGAGGAGAGGATATGCGACAGTTATCCTCGCGGGTTCAAGGTCCAGAGGTGAAAGGCTTGTCGAGACATTAAGGGACAGAGGCCTTGAATCATCATACAAGGACCAGATTGCAAAGCTTGTGCCTTCGACAGTTACAGTTACTTTCGGAAACCAGCTCAGGGGCTTCGAATTCCCTGATATCAAGCTTTCTCTTATATCGGACAAGGAAGTTTTCGGAGAAGCGAAGAGAAAATCTGCAAAAAAGCCCAAAAAGGGAAAGGGTCTTGCAAAGATCCAGTCCTTTACTGAGCTGAAGTCCGGGGATTATGTAGTCCATGCAAATCATGGAATTGGAGTATTCCACGGAATCAGGCAGCTTGAGAGCGGCGGACTGATAAGGGATTACCTGGACATTTCGTATGACAAGAACGACAAGCTGTTCATACCGGTAGAGCAGCTCGACATGATACAGAAGTATGTTGGCTCAGAGGGCAAGGAACCTAAAGTAAGCAAGCTCGGAGGCTCTGAATGGGCGAAGGCCAAGGCAAAGGTAAAGACGTCTGTAGATGAGATCGCCGAAGACCTTATCAAGCTATATGCCGAGAGGGAGAAGGTAAATGGCTTCGCATTCAGCAAGGATACCGAGTGGCAGAGACAGTTTGAGGATGAGTTCCCTTACACGGAAACTGATGACCAGCTGACGTCGGTTGAAGAGATAAAGGCCGATATGGAGAAGGACAAGCCAATGGACAGGCTGCTATGTGGCGATGTGGGCTACGGCAAGACGGAGGTTGCCATGAGAGCGGCCTTCAAGGCAGTGATGGACGGGAAGCAGGTAGCTTTCCTGGTTCCTACAACCATACTTGCGGAACAGCACTATGGGAATTTCAGGAGAAGGTTCCAGGGCTTCCCTGTTAAGGTTGACATGATATCGAGGTTCAGGTCACAAAAGCAGCAATCTGACACTTTAAGAAGCCTCAAGGAAGGAAACGTGGACATCCTGATAGGTACCCACAGGCTCATATCCAAGGATATCCGGTTCAAGGATCTGGGACTTCTTGTGGTGGACGAGGAGCAGAGGTTCGGCGTGACCCATAAGGAAAAGCTGAAGCAGATGAAGAGGAGCGTGGATGTACTGACTCTGTCAGCGACACCTATTCCCAGGACGCTGCACATGTCTATGACTGGAATCAGGGATATCTCGGTAATCGAGACTCCTCCGGAGGAAAGGTATCCGATACAGACCTATGTGGTGGAATTCAACGAGCAGCTGGTAAGGGATGCCATCCTCAGGGAAAAATCCAGAGGAGGCCAGGTCTACTTTGTCCACAACAGGGTTGAGGACATAAATGTGCTGCATGCTTATCTGCAGAAGCTCATTCCTGAGGTCACCATAGACATCGGACATGGACAGATGTCAGAGAGGGAACTTGAGAACGCCATGATGAACTTCATGGACGGATATACTGATGTGCTTCTCTGCACGACAATAATTGAGACAGGCATGGACATCCAGAACGTCAACACGATAATCGTCAACAACGCAGACAAGCTGGGCCTTTCACAGCTGTACCAGCTTAGGGGAAGGGTAGGAAGGACAAACAGGATCGCATATGCATACCTTACCTACAAGAAGGACAAGGTGCTTACGGAGGTCGCTGAAAAGAGGCTGAGGGCCCTGAAGGACTTCACTGAGCTTGGAAGCGGCTTCAAGATAGCAATGCGTGACCTTGAGATAAGGGGCGCGGGAAACCTTATGGGCAAAGCCCAGCATGGACAGATGTCAGTTGTTGGATACGATCTTTATGTCAAGATGCTGGATGAGGCTGTGAGGATGCTGAAGGGTGAAATAGGCGAGGCTGAAATCAACACGGTCATCGATATCAAGATAGACGCATACATACCTACGGAATACATCGAAGACGAGATGCACAAGATTGAAGTGTACAAGAAGATCGCTTCAATCGAAAGCAGGGAGGAATACGATGAGGTCAAGGAAGAGCTCATAGACAGGTTCTCTGACATTCCTGATTCACTATACAACCTTATGGACATCGCGCTTCTCAAGTCATTTGCGAAGAAGCTCGGTGTACTCGAAATAAAGGACCATGGCACGTACGCCCTGATAACATTTGCTTCTCCGGACAAAATGACGAAGGCTGTAATTGACAGGCTCCTTAAGGCTTACGGAAGAAGGATCGAATTCAGGAGGGATGCGCCGGCAATATCCTACAAGATAACTGAAAAGCACAAGGATCAGATGGTTGCTGGACTTACGGCATTCATGACCGACCTTCTGGCTTCAAACCGTACTTAAGCTAATTTTTAGCATGCGATACTACACTTGTTGAAGCGGGACAGGTAGTCCCCATATTAATCGAATGAAATTATGATTTAATATCAGGAGCGAGGTAGAACAAGTGAAGAGAGTAAAGAAAGTACTTATGGCAGCTGCCATTGCAGCGATTGCCACCGTTGGCCTTTCGGCATGCGGCATGGTGGAAAGGACGCAGGAGTCCATTGACGGGACTGTTCTTGCAAAAGTTGGGAGCGTCAGCATCACACAGAAGGACCTGGATACAGAAGCCAAGTCATACATTGACACGCTGGTAAGCCAGTATGGAGAGGAAGCAGTCGCTTCAGACGAGGGCAAGAAGGTTGTATCAGACCTTAAGAAGGATCTTCTGGCTTCACTTGTGGAGATGGAGATTCTGAACCTGAAGGCAGCAGACTACGGATTGTCCCTTACCTCAGAGGCTGTAACAAAATCAGCTGATGAAAGAATAGAGTCAATCAAAACGATCTACGGCGACGATGCCAAGTACGTTGAAAGCCTCAAATCAATGGGCTATACTGAAGAATCCTACAAGACATTTGTCACTGAAGAGGTACTAAGGGGTCTGGTCTATGACGAAATTGTCAAGGATGTGACTGCTACCGAGGAAGAGGCCAAGGCCTACTACGAGGAGAACAAGGCAAGCTATGTAGAGAAAGCCGGAGCAACCATATACCACATATACTTTGGTACGGATGCTGCCGCTAAGGCCAAGGCTGACGAAGCCAAGGCAAAGCTTGATGCAGGCGCTGCGTTCGCTGACATAGCGCTTGAATACGGCCAGGATTCCACGGCCCAGGATGGTGGTGAGCTGGGATCCTTCGCTTATGACACTGACGAGCTTCTTGCTGACTTCATGGACAAGGTGAAGCCGCTCAAGGAAGGCGAGATTTCAGGAGTAGTCCAGTCAACTGCAGGCTACCATATCATAACTGTCAAGGATGTCCAGGCAGAGGATATAACACCGGCATTTGATGAGATCAAGGATGATGTTACTGAGGAGCTGCTGGCAGAGAAGAAGCAGACCAGGTATGAAGAGCAGATGACCACATGGAAGACAGAGCTCAAGGTCACTACCTACGAAGACAAGATAATATAGCCATTTGATGATACAGGCCGAAACCTTATGGTACGGCCTGTATTTTTATGGTAAAATATCTTATTGAGAATCAATTTCAATGGAGGGCGTTCGTTTGAATTTATTTGTAAGGTACATGCTCATGGGAGTAGGCTCAGTCTCATTCGTGCTTGGATTGGCAGGCGTTTTTCTCCCTATAATTCCGACTACGCCTTTTCTGCTCATTTCAGCAGCCTGCTGGATGAGAAGCTCTGATAAGGCGTATGAGAGGCTTTTAAGCCACAGGAAATTCGGTCCGGCAATCAGGGATTACAGTGAAAATGGCACGATAAGGACGAGGACCAAGGTAATGGCAATCTTGCTTATGAGTCTGGGAATCGGTTCGACCATGATATTTTTCACTGACAGCACTTCTGTAAGGCTTATACTCCTTGCAACTGCCCTATCTGTAGGAACCTATGTCGGATCAAGGCCATCTTCATAAGTATTGTGGATGTCTTGGATTCATTGAGGTATATTTGAAGTAAGAAGAATTAGAGAGGTGCTTATTTTGATACATTTGACAGGCCTTGGGCCGGGAAATTATGAGTCACTGACTATTGGGACACTCAAGCTGCTTAAGGAGGGTCCGCTCTTTCTAAGGACCAGGGAACATCCGACTGTTAGCTTTCTCGAGAGTGAGGGCATAGCCTTTGAGAGCCTTGACAGGTTCTATGAGACTCTTGACAGCTTCGAGGAGGTTTACTCGTCGATAGCGGAATTCATTGTTAGCGAGGCTGAGAAGGGCGACGTTGTCTATGCTGTCCCCGGACACCCGCTGGTTGCCGAAAATTCGGTACAGCTTATTATGGAGGCGGCGAAGCAGAAGGGCATCAGCTTCAGGATTCATCCTGCAGTAAGCTTCGTGGATGCTGTGACTGAAGCTCTGGGCATAGACCCCATAGCCGGCCTCAGGATAATTGATGCGCTTGACATCGAGAACGAGCATCCAGACTTCTCCAAGGGTACTGTGATCACCCAGGTTTATTCGCAGTATGTGGCTGGCAGGGTGAAGCTTGCACTTTCCCAGTATATGGACGACGAGGCAGAAATAGTGTTCATAAGGGCTGCAGGAACTGAGGAAGAGTCAATAAGAAGGATAAGGCTATTTGAGCTCGACAGGCAGAAGGACATTGACCACCTTACCTCGGTATATGTTCCGAAGGACAATTCTGCATATGACTTCTACAGCTACCTTAGGATCGTTGAGAGGCTGAGAGGTGAGGATGGCTGCCCATGGGACAAGGAGCAGACACACGATAGTCTGAAAAGGTACCTGATCGAAGAGGCGTATGAGACTCTGGAGGCAATTGACCTTGATGATCCGGACCTGATGGCTGAAGAGCTTGGTGATGTATTGCTTCAGGTACTGCTTCACAGCGTCATTGGAAGGCAGTCAGGTGAATTCAATATCCATGAAGTCATAAGGCTTGGATCTGAGAAGATGATCTACAGGCATCCCCATGTTTTCGATAAGGACAAGGACATGACATCGGATGAAGTCCTTGTGCAGTGGGACGAACTGAAGAAGAAGGAAAAGAATGAAGGCTCCATCATCGATGCAGTAAGCAGCGTATCAAGGCACTACCCGTCACTCCTGAGGGCTGAGAAGGTCCAGAGGAAGGCAAGGAAATACGGATTTGACTGGGATGACATAGAGCCGGTGTTTGCCAAGATAAGCGAGGAGATCCTTGAAGTGAGGGAAGCGCTCGATGAAGGCAATGGAAATGATGCGAAGAAGGAGCTTGGAGACCTGCTGTTTGCGGTAGTCAACCTTTCCAGATTCATTGACGCTGATCCGGAGATATCACTTAACAATACAACCGACCGATTCATATCAAGAATAACCAAAATGGAAGAGCTCATATCCGCTGATGGAGTCACTTTCAAGGGTCTTGGGCTCGAAGAATTGGACAGTTATTGGGAAAAAGCAAAAATATTTGAAAAAAACCGTTAAAAAAGAAGGGTTTGAGCCAATTGTGTAGAATAACAATAATAGTTTCAATTTTTAATCAATAAGGAGGAATCAATTGTGAACAAGGCGGAATTAATCGCGGCTATCGCTGAGGAAAGCAAGCTCACCAAGAAGGATTCGGAGGCTGCTCTCAAGGCTTTTATCACAGCAGTATCAGCAAGCCTTGAAAAAGGTGAAAAGGTACAGCTCGTTGGATTCGGAACCTTTGAAGTAAGGGAAAGAAAAGCAAGAGTCGGAAGAAACCCAAGGACCAAAGAAGAGATAAAGATTCCTGCATCAAAGGCACCATCATTCAAGGCCGGCAAGGACCTCAAGACTAAGGTAAATGTACAGCCAAAGAAGAGGGGCAGAAAGAAAGCGGAGAAATAACATTCCATAGGATGCACGCCTTCAGGGGCGTGCATTTTCATCTTGAAATATGAGTTATTTTGCATGAATTTTATAAAAATATAAAAAACGTGGTCTAAGTTAGAACATTTAACAAATTTTTCTTCACTTTGTACGCCAAACTATCTATAATGGAATAAACGAGGCATTGGACAGCTGGCTTAGAGCGTCAAAGGAAATGGCCCCGGAGGTATAGGATTGAGACTGGACAAGTATTTGAAGGTATCAAGGATCATCAAAAGAAGAACTGTGGCCAAGGAAGCCTGTGATGGCGGTAGGGTCAAGATCAACGACAAGGTGGCAAAGGCAGGCACTGACATAAAGGAAGGCGACATAATTGAGATTTCCTTCGCTTCCAGGAAGATCCTGGCAAGGATTCTGAAGGTTGTGGAGCATGTCCGAAAAGAAGATGCTTCTTCCATGTATGAGATAGTGGAAGGCGAAGAGGACACCGAGGAATAGGACCTGTTAACATTCTTTTTCCGGGACTGGTCCCGCGGAGGTGGTTATGAAGTTAGGCAATCTGATCAAGAGGGCATTTATAGTTCTCTTCATAGCGGTCATAGGCACAACTGTATACAACCAGCAGCTGGCCATGCAAAGGATCAAAGCCGACATCGTCCTGCAGCAGCAGGAGCTGGCGAACGCAAAAGATGAAAATGGAATCCTCACGAACAATCTTGAGATGAC
>DIWI01000029.1 GCA_002428415.1 Clostridiaceae bacterium UBA6110 | reverse complement strand
AATAAAAGCGGAAGCTTACGCTTCCGCTCGAAGATACTATCTTCTGTTGCCGCTCTGTGCCTTCTTAGCTCTTCTGCAATCTGGGCATCTTACAGGATCATTCTCGAATCCCTTTTCCTTGTAGAATTCCTGCTCACCTACTGTGAATATGAATTCCTGGTTGCAGTCTCTGCATACTACTTTCTTGTCTGCTAACATGTTTATTTCCTCCTTGACTACAGTTATTTCTTCGGATTTGCTGAGCCAAGGGGTTCAGATAAATACTACTTAATTAACTGTATTTCTTATTTTTTTGCCCTCTTCGGACAAGTATTACTATATCAGAAAACCTTGTCAAAAGAAAGAGATTTTTATAATTTTCGGGCATATTTAAGGTAAAATAACATGAAATAACCTTCATGATATTACAACTCTGTTTACATAGCCATAAAATATGCAAAACATACTCCAAATGATACTGAAAAACTGGAACAAGCCACTCTAATACAGCATTGACAGGAGGTAAGTCACTGAGAGAGCAAGATAATAGGTCCAGTCCTTCCTGAATCTCATGAGAATCAGAATGAAGACGAGAAAGACAGCAGATTTTGAAGCAACCACAACAAGCGGCAGTCTGAAGAAAGCTATCCCGAAAGACAGCATTATTGCTCCTGCGGGGATTGAAATAAGGGCAGCCTTTGCCAGGTCGCTTCTGCCCATTCTGTAATATATAAGATAGAGGATTGTCATGATCCCTGCAAAGACGGGCCTTGTGTATACTGTCGGATATGGATGCCCGAGTATGGGAATGGTTATCCTGGCAATAACAGTATGGAACAGGGCATAAGCAAGATATGCCGCAGCCATGGCCGCAAGTGATGCGAAAACTACAATCAGTGCTTTAATAAGCTTGCTATCAGAGCTATCCATTTAGCTGCCTCCTAAACTTACTATAAGGAAATTTCAATATCTGGAATTAGAATGCTGTGGTATACCAGCTCAGGAACAGGAATAATACAACCATGAACAACCAGGACAATGGATTTGCCCAGTTGAAGGTCCTTCCCCTCCCAAAAGCCTTCGGTACTATCAGGTTACCGTCTTCCTTGTTGAAGTAGAACAGCGATTTCTTTTCCTTCCTGTATTTGTCTATCTCGTCTATAGTCCATTTGCGTTTTGACATTTTGCACCTCTTTCATTCCTTCCCTTGAATTATATATTCTGCAAAGGTTTGCGGCAAGGAGAGAATGAACAGGATGAAAAACAAGCTTCCAGCAGCCATCTCTGCAACAATTTTATGGAAATCATATGGATTTTCTTAAATTTCCGTATATATATGGAAATATCTCGCAAAATGATTTGTGGAGCCTGTGCCATTGGTATGTATCAAGCATATTTTATTGGTAGAAAACAGGGGGGATGTTGATGGATATGGACCGATTGAAACGAGCTCGTGCAGGAAGCAAGGCTGATATGGAAGAGATCATAAGAAGCTTTGAACCGCTGGTGAAAAAAGAATGTGGCAAAGTGCATATCAAGGACCATGATTTCGAAGACTTAAAGCAGGTGGCGTACATCGGTATCATTAAGGCTGTCAGATCCATCACCGATGAAAAGGCAAACCTTGCTTCAGCGTACATACAGAAAAGCATTCAGAATTCACTGAATTATGTTACGAGAAGGACACTTAGAAAGCCCGACCTTTCAAGCATTGAAGACAAGGATTTGGATGGTATCCCACTGACAGAGAAGCTGGTATCAGGTGATGATACTGAGGACCAGATACTAAGGTCACAGGACAGCATGTATCTGAAGGATGCATTCGAGACTCTGACTCCCAAGGAAAAGGATATACTGGGTATTTACATGTGCAATGATTACGGCGGCCTCAAGAGATGCTCAGACATTTACCACGAGGATTACAGGCGCATCAGGTATCAGAAGGACAAGGCAATAAGGAAGCTCAGAGCGGCTATTGGAACCAAGCTGAACTGATGTATAAATAACAAGGAGAGAAGCACTCAGATTATAATTCTGAGAACTTCTCTCCTCTACTTTTATTGGTAAGTCATTAATTACTGCCCAAAATACTAAGAATCGGGAACCATATGACTGTCACGATATCATATAAATCAAATATACTATGAGAAAATACAGGCAGACCGGGACTGACAAGATCACAAAGGCAGACCTCTCATTGTCCTTCCATGTTGAGAATGCTGCAAGCGCAATTGATATGGCTGGCAGAAAGTACATCGACCAGATGAAAGGCAGCATCACCAAGTGTAGTAAAATGTTTTCTCCCCAGCCGGGAAAAAGTATGTTGAGCATGATGAACAGTAGACCGTAAATTACAACTGCTATTGCAATCTTAAAGGATGCCATTCCAAGCCTTGTATCAGGGAGGCCGAAATGAATCTCATCTTTCAGGCTTTCTTTCTTGTAAAGCTTGATGGCTGCTGCTGCAAGGGCAAACAGGAACACCAGGGAAAATATGAGTATGGCTGCAGGTCTGAAGTCCTTTTTAACAGGAATTCCAGCCATAGCTCCTGAAGCTACCTCGATGTATCTTCCCTGCTCTGTCAGTATGACAGTCCTGTCATACCCGTCCGCCATGAGCTTTGCCTTCTCCGAAAACGGGAGTGTAATATCCGGCAGCCTTTCCTCTTTCCAGTCCCACAGTATGATCCTGCCATCTGAAGTCAGTGCAACCGTATAGTTCGCCCCTGCTGAAGCCTTCACTGCCTTTTCAGCTGCCTGAAGGATACTCGAATCCTCATATCCTTCTCCTCTCCACGAGATTACCCTGCCATCGGTTGAGAGTCCTGCGATATGTGAACCGGAGGAATCAGCTGAGGCAATTTTTACTCCTTCCGGAATTTCCGGACTGACAAGGCTTCCCTGCTCCTTTCCGAAAGCGAGTCCCAGAAGGTAGCTCGTATAGATTTTCCCGCTCTTTGAAAGTGCCAGAAAATATTCATATTCAGCATCCGTTGTCGTCAGGGAGTCATTCTCTGGCTCCTGAAGTGTGACGGACTTCTTCTCATTAGCTGAAAAACCCCAGGCGATTATTGTCCCGCTTGCAGTTTTCGCCAGCGAAAATGTGTCTCCTGCCGAAACATCCTCTATTATCTCACCCTGTGGAAGCATCGGCAGCTCTGTCTGTCCGAAATCATTGGAGCCCCAGAGCAGTATTGTCCCCTTGTCCGTAAGGGCTATGGAATGTGACATACCTGCTGCGATGTCAGTGACAATTTCTCCTTCAGGAATCGCGGGGATGTCAAGCTGACTTCTGGAATTGCTTCCCCATGCGAATATCGCCCCCTTTTCTGTCAGGACGAGGGTGTGGGAGCCTCCCACCGAAATGGCCTTTACCGAATCATCCTGAGGAAGCACCGGACCACCCTCCATTACCTTTACTCCGTCAGGAACAACGGCAAGGGCTGATACTGGAACAGATAGCAATGATGATGACAAGATGAGTGATAATATTGCTGCACCGACCTTCCTCATATGACAACTCCTATACCGAATTCTAATTTTCGCAGTTCAAAATTCCTTCAGACCGTTCTTCCCAAGCACCCATACAAGCTTTCCCTTCATGGACTTCATAGTCTCTACCCTTATCAAGGCAGCTCCGCTCTTGTCAAGCTTCACAAGAGTTCCTGTCATGCATTCACACCATTCATCAAGTGAAGGAGCATGTCCTGCTGCAATCAGGATTCCTGAAAGGCCTGCATGCTTAACCTCTTCGCTGAATGTTTTAAAGTCACCTGAGGCTATGCAGTCACGAAGGCTTGCCGCACTTGCGCCAAGCACCTCTGAAAGTATTTCGGCGGTCTGGACTGCCCTTGCCATGGGACTTGACCAAATTGTAATATTTTCCTTAGATCCTATTTTGACTTTCAAAAGCCTGGCTGCTTCCCTGACCTTCTCTTTCCCTTCCTGGGTAAGTTCCCTGTCCCAGTCCGATTTCTCCATGCTTTTTTCTTCAGCACTGCCGTGCCTGAAAAGAATTATCTCCATTTTCTCTACCTCCTATGTCTCTTCAGTTTTTGGCAATTCCTCCGGAACCACCATACCTGCACTTACGATGAGCTTCAGCCCTTCCTCAACTGTCATGTCTAGGTATATTATCTCTTCCTCCGGAATAAGAACTAGCATGCCAGATGTCGGATTCGGGGTTGTAGGCACGAATACATTGATTACCTTGGCAGCTGTCTTTTCCTGTACCTCTCCTCTGCACTCGCCTGTAAGGAATCCTATGACGAAGATTCCTTTCCTGGGGTACTCAATCAGCACAACTTTGCTGAACATATGCTTACCGTTCACGGAAAAGGCATCGATTATCTGCTTGATCCCGAAGTAAACCTTGGGGACAACCGGGATGTTCTGAAGTATCTTTTCAACGTAATGAAGAAGCTTCTGACCTATTATATTAGACATCAGGAAGCCTGAAGCGAATATCAGAAGTATGCTTGCAATTATCCCTACTCCAGGAAGGCTTCTCCCTGCTATCCATTCAATAAAAAGTCCCATGAAGCCATCCAGCTGCCTGAACAGGAAGTATATCAGGTATACTGTTCCCACTATGGGAATAAGTGTGAAGAATCCTCTCAGGAATATGTGCCTTACTTTTTTCAAGATGTCATCCTCCCGGGCATATTGCAGCCTTCAATTTTTTCTTTGTCATTCGTTGTAGAGAGCTATATTCTCGAATCCCAGGTCTTCAAATGGAATCCAGTTGTTAATGACTCCAAGGTTCTCGTCATCAGGCAGAATATTGACATAAATACCGTTCTCATCAAAGTAGAACTCATCTTCAAGGACGCTCGCATCATCCCTGCTTAAGCCTTGGGTATCCAGAATTTTCCCGACATGATCGAAGCCTTCAACAAAAACATCCTTAAGCGACATATCTCGACCTTTTGTCAGGTCTATATTGACAAACAGCCTTGAAATCTTTTCATTCCCCAGCTCATATACCAGGTCCATGAAAACTACGCTCAGATAACCTCCCTTATTCATGATTACCTGGACATCATGGTTCATGCTGCCGTAATATTTACCCGGTTCCTTATCCATATATTCCTTGGCCCTGGCCAGGAAGCCTTCAGCATCAAGCTTGCTTGATGCGAGGGCATTCAGTCTGTCAACAAGCGCAGAATCCGAAATGCCATAGAACTTGCCGGTTGTAATATTTACCGCATGGGTTTCGCTGAAATCCTCGAATAGGCTTTCGAGCCTATATTCCACGACATTAGGAAGAAGCTTCCATGTCCCCTCCTTCAGGAAAAGATTTTCATCACCAATCATGAACCTTTCAAATAGTGCCAGGCTGTCTCCTATTTCCCTTAGTGGTATGACTATCGTCAGAGGGTAACCAAGGCTCATGAATTCATCGTTCTTCTCATCGATTATTATCTTCACACCCGACAGGTCGAATGAAAAGCTCTGGTCTTCCCGGATGCCTTTGAACGGTCCGCTGAGGAAGCCGGAATCAGGATCGTCATAGTTGTTTTCAATGATGAACATCAGTAACTTATTGTTAAGATACTTCTCATGATTGAAGTCTTTGCGGAACAGGTCGCTTAGCTCAAGTGTATCTCCGGTGTTAAGGTCGTATCCTGCTGACTTGAATCTCTGGACATAGGATAACCCTCCGTTCTCCGGATATTCTGCGTAGGCGTAGTACTCAATGAACATCACGTTTGCGCAGCTGAAGATAATATTTGTGCTTAACTGCAGAGAAGTTACCTTCTGTTCCTCATTTCCGCTGCTCTCAAGCGCATCAGACTTTACAGCATTGCTTATGCCGGTCAGGGCATTTTCGATTTCTGCATTGATCTTTTTCTCGGTGCCCTTATCTCTGAATCCGGTTAATGTATCCCAATATCTGGTTATTTGAGTGCCATCGGAATTCAGGGTTTCTTCCACCCTCCTTATTTCAATGCCATTTGAGATGACATATCTCCTGCTCTCATATGGGATCTTTTCTAGAGTCTCAATTCCCGGAACCCAAGGTTCCGGAAACTCTGGCTTATCAGGCCCTTCCGTTTCTGTAGGCTTTATAGTTGCTTCTGTAGCAGAAGGCTGTGCTGTCACTGATGGAACCGTAGGTGCGGCTGGCTCCTTTCTGCAGGCAGTAAGTGAAAGCATCATTAGGATGACAGCTGTGGCAATCATTCTTTTCATGTGGCTACCTACCTCAGCGGCACGTAGCCGCTGTCCTCTGAAACCTTCTGTCCCTCATCGGACAGTATCCACTCTAGAAGCTTCCTTGCCTCTGAATCCTTCGCTTCAGTTTTCTTCAGCACAGCATAATAGGCGCTGGTATATGGATATGCGTCACTGCTGATGTTCTTGTTGTTCGGCTCGACTCCATCGACCTTCACGAACTTTATAGTATCCTTGCTGTACATTGAGTTAGCATAGTAGTAGACAGAGTAGCCTATTGCCTTATCTGAATTGTCATAAGCAGCAATTACCTCAATCAGTCCTGACATATCAGCTGGCTTAAGCTCCACCGGGGCCATTGCGATCGGCAATCCCTTCATCACCTGGCTCAGCATAAGAGTCTGGCTTCCTGAATTGTCAGGTCTCTGATACGCGATGATTTCCCTGTCCGGACCTCCAACATCCTTCCAGTTAACAATCTTCCCCTGATATATATCCTGGATCTGCTTCTGAGTAAGGACATCGACCGGATTGTCCACGTTCAGGAGGAAAACGAAGGCTTCCTTCACGACAGGCACTACCTCAAGCTCAATACCCTTATCCTTTGCCATTGTGAGTTCTTCTGCTGAAGGCTCTGTAACGAATATTATGTCAGCTTTCCCATCCATCAGGTTAACATATGCATTGTGGGTTGTATTGTGCTTGATGAACGCCTTGGCCTCTTCTGCAGACAGGCCAAGCAGCTCTCTGGCTATCCCCTGGGATAAAGGAATTGTAGCTGTCGAGCCATCAATCCTTGGATAGGTGTCCTTTGTGAATTCAGGCTTCACAGATGTTGGAGCCACAGTAGCGGATGGTGCTGCGGTAGCAGATGGCGCAGCTGTTGTGGTTGGAACAGCAGGTTCCTTTCCTGTGCATGATGAAAGCAACATTAAAGCTGACATGGATGCAGCTGCGAGCTTTATTCCCTTTAAGTTCCCAATTGTCATTTTGAATCCCTCTTTTCATGAACGAAATCCATTCACTCTAATTTCAAAATCCCCCTAAACAAAAAGCCGACCTTAACGGTCAGCCAAAATCTGAGGAATGCCCTAATGCGCTCCGCATATCATGGCTCCGGTAGTTCTTCTTTTGTATATATCATAGCATTTTAGATTTCTTTTTAATATACCCCATGAACTTTCAAAAGCCATTAATTGGACCACTCTGGCGGATTTATGGTGAACGAAATGTAAAATTACTGTACCTGAGTTCGGCAAGTACCCACATGATAGATTGGACTCTCAGTCAGTGATAGAATCAGGTTATAGGATGCCTGGTTGCATCAGACAATTCTGTACACAAATATCAGCAGCAGCATGTTCTCCGCGATTTGCATGTTTAATCCGTAGCCTGAGATACTGTATCTTCTAAAAAAAGAGGGTGAAACCATGAAAAAGCTATTTGCATTCCTTTTAGGGCTTCTATTTTTTGTTACTTCAACCGCTGTTCCAGTACAAGCTGCCCCAAAGGCCAGTACCGGAATTTCTATCACTGTAACCAAGGATGTCGAGGGCATAAGCGACAGTACTTCTTTCAGCGTTGTAGTCTACAAGGATAATGTCAAATTCAAGGAAGGTGTGATATCTGAGGTTAAACCTCTGGTGCTTTCAAACCTGAAGTCTGGAACTTATAAGGTAGAGGAGCTTGCGAAAGACGGGTATGAGACGGTGTCAATCACTCCTCCAATATCTGTCTCTGTAAAAGGAACCTACACATTCGCTGTCCTCAACCGTAAACTTGACGCACCTCCTCCAGTGACTGCCTTCCACTATCTGGCACTGGGCGATTCCATCGCAACAGGAAATAGCTCAAGAGGTACCACCACCAGCTATGTCACAACCTTCTACAACCACCTCAAGACATTATATCCTGCTGCCACCATGAGAAACCTTGCAGTTGATGGTGATGATGCGTCAGAGCTTCTTGCAAGGCTCACAACCTCCACCTATGAAGATGAAATCATAAAGGCTGATGTCATTACCATAAGCATTGGCGGAAACAACATCATGGATGCGGGTGAGAACTTCTTCTCCTCTCTTAATAATGTAATTGCAGAGGAGAACACAGTTGCATTTGAAGCCGACTATCCTAAGATCATTACTGCGATCAGGGCATTGAACTCCGATGCCAGGATAATCGTGCAGACCCTCTACAACCCCTTTAACACCATCGCAATTTCCGGGTATGCTGGGGACCCAGCGCTGCAGATTGAAACCGAAGGGTATATCTCAAGGGTAAATGCAGCAATTAATTCGTTCACCGACACCAAGTACACCGTAGTCGACATCCACAAGCTTTTTCTCGAGAGCTATGCAGAAAAAGGCCTTATGGGCAAGATTACATATTTCTATCCATTGATTCAACTCTTTAGAGACCCGCATCCTAACCAGACAGGCGAAAACCTGATAGGAAGCAAGATCATTGCAGCTTATTAGTTTGGATTGGTCCTGTATTTGGTATGTCAGGGTAAAATATTAGTAATATGATCTAATCGTCTATCTATGAATTTATTCAGTTCAAGTAAAAATTAAAGATCAGCCGCAAAAGGCTGATCTTTTTCACTATACCTGAGTAGTCAGGAATATCGGAAGTGTCATGTGACCTATCTGGTCCTGAAGCTCCTCGATTCCATCCAGATGCCTGTCCTCGTCTCCGAGGATGCTTTCGAGAAGCTCCCTGGTTGCGAAGTCCCTGACTTCACCAGCAAGGACTATTGCATCGTTATAGGCCTTTATGGCTCCTAACTCAGCAGCATAGTCGCTTGCGAGCTGCTTGCTGATGTCGCTTCCGATCTTTATCGGAGCAAGGTTGCTTACTATAGGTATGCCTTCAAGGAAAAGTATCCTTCCGATCAGCTTTTCAGCATGCTTCATCTCATCGATGGCACGTTTTTCAAAATGCTTGTGCAGCTTTTCATAGCCCCAGTTTGCACACATTTCAGAATGGACCATGTACTGGTTGACAGCACCTAGTTCATCGGAGAGCAGTGCATTGAGAGCGGTTAATAAATCAGAATTTCCTTTCATTTCCATCCCCCTATTCTTTTTTGCGGTCTGATATCATCAATATTTGAATGTTTATTGGTTCCCATATGCCTATTTTTCTTGATTCTCAATGACATCTCTTAATATGAGCAGCCCTTCCATTGTCTTTGGAAATCCGGAGGTAGGTGCCACAAGGAGTATGGCATGCTCAATCTCTTCTTTAGTGCATCCAGCCTTCAATGCCTTCAGAATATGGGTCCTAAGTGCATACTCGTACTGGCCTTCAGTTGAAAGCGCAACCTTGATGAGCCATCTGGTCTTCTCATCCAGCGGTCCGCCCTTTTCGTGGACAAGTTCGCCGTATCTCTTGTATGCCTCGTAGATCTCCCCATGATTCCTGACCAGATATTCCAGATTTTCCTTTATGGCTTCGCTGTTCTCGACCTGTCTGTCCACTACCATTCCCCCTTTCCTTCCTAACCTGATTATACTACCCGGAGGGTACGAAGTTATCCTCATGTGAATAGTTCAAGGATAATTAACATAAATCACCCTTTGTTCATATGAGTTAAAGAGAATTTACTCCCCATAAATGAGGTCATGCAGAAGCTCTTTATTCTTAGCCAGGTTTATTGAAACCACGCTCCTGCCGTCCATATTGGCATATTTCCAGGTGTTGTCGAATGGTATCCTTCCGTTTCCTGTTGAAAGGTCTGAGGACTTCATGACATCTAGTCCGAGTCCCAGCATTGCCTCTGGTGTGATGTTGGTCTTTGCATGCTTGAATACATTGTTCAGCAGTGCAGGAAGCTTTAACGGGCTGAGGTCAGTCCTGACCTTGGAATAGATTGCCATCAGCACTTCCCTTTGTCTCCTGGTCCTTCCGAAGTCCCCGTCTCCGGTCTTTCTGTTCCTGCTGTGGACAAGCGCCTGTTCACCGTTCAATCTTTGCATACCATCTTTTACAGTAACCTTTGTAGAGCTTCCTCCATTAATGAACTGGGCTTCTTTTTTTGTCAGGTTTACCTCTACGCCTTCAAGCTCGTCCACTATGCTTTCAAAGCCCTCGAAATCCACCAGCACATAGTTCTGTATGTCCAGTCCGAAGTTCTCGTTAACAGTATTTATGAGAAGTCCTATCCCGCCATAGGAATATGCTGCATTGATCCTGTTGAAGCCGACGCCGGGAATGTTTATCCAGACATCGCGCATGAATGAGACGAGGCTTATGCTTCCTGTCTTCTTGTTATAGGACACAAGGAGACAGCTGTCAGACCTTCCGTTCCCTGACTCCCCTTCCCTGAGGTCAGAGCCTACAAGCATGATGTTAAGGACATCCTCATCTATCCTGTCCTTCTTGTATATTGGTACCTCTTCACTCCCAATGACATCAATCTCATAGTCCACATCGATGTCATGAGGGGTACCGACTATCTCTTCAAGCTGAGGCGTCTCAGGGGACAAGCTTGGCGCTGGTCCGTTATCCACTATTTCAACAGGGTCCTTTGCAAGGTTTAGTGTCCTGAAGTAAAGATAGCCAACTGCACCTGCTGAAAGCAGAGCAATCGACAATAGACCCAAAAGTATCCTATTCCCAAATCTTCCATTCCTGCCCATATAACCATCTCCATACTGATTCATCTTATTTGTCATAATACATTCTATCACTTAAGCAAAGTCCCGAAATCTACTTTTCGGTTACAATTGCAAAGGTAATAAAGAAGCCCTGCCGCCATTAATTCTGGCAGCAGGGATCATTTTATAGTCAGTCTCCGAACATGGACCCTATGTCCACATGTCCTATATTTTCCAGATGGAATTCATAGTCGAAGTATCTGGAATCAGGTGGCAACGGATACCTTACATAGGTCATGAATCCTATCTCTGCATGTATCATGCCTTCACCAGCATCCACCAGTCTGATCGAGTCAACCATGAGATTCTGCCCTGTAATTTTTTCAGCATCCTCAATAAAAGAGACTATATCCTTTGCCGCACCTTCGGCAATGAAAGTAATGGCAATTCTCCTGGCTTCGCTTTGTGGAACGCTGACCTTATCATCCGCAGCTTCAACAGATGCCTCATCAAAAGATATGTAGGTCGGAGATATCCCCTTAAGCCCTGAAAACATGTAGAAGTAATATACGAGCTGGGCAGTGTCAAGATAATCAGGAACAGCTTCGCTAAAACCGGAAAGGGTTTTCTCATATCCTTCAATGTTCTTTTCAAGGGCCTTTGCTCTTAGTTTGTCATCTTCAAGCTTTATCAGGAGATTGCTGTTTTCTTTGCTTGCCTTAGACATCGCACTCAATGCCTGAATCTTGGGTACTCCAAAGAAGCCGAGAAGGAAGATGTTAATGGATATGAAAAAGGCGAAAATTGCGGCCCTTTGAAGACGTATAGTCTTATTGTCCATCCTTTGCCTCCCTGTATTTCAGCTCAAGGCGGAACGTCTCTATGGAGTCATCCATCTCAAGGAATGATAATTGAACCGGCTCGAATACATTAGTATCGTTTATCGCAAGAACAAGCCTTGCAGCATCAAGTGTGCTTTCTGTCCTGTCCCTCATCATGAACATGATGTCCATTCCGGTCCTGTCTATTGTTATAGACTCGATGCCTATGTTGGAGGGAATGCTTTTCTGTATAAGATCCAGCTTATCCAAAGGATCGTACTCTTCACTTTTCATGTATTCAATGACCCTGATTCTGCCTTCCAGGACTGCAGCCTTTTCCTTTAGGGCTGCAAGGGCTGCATCGGTCTCTGCAATCTCCAGGGAGGATACCTGGGGTGTCTTCAGCTCAAGCCTAGACCTTATCAGCTCTTCCATCCCAAGCAATCCGAATTGCAAGGTCAATGTCAGTATTGTCATTGCAGCTATCTTATGAAGCATGGTCCTGCAGAACGGAGTGCTCTGGCATCTCGTTCCCGGATATGCATAGTCCAATTGCTTGCCAAGTATTATGTCTCCTGTCTTCTGTATCCCGGCGAGGTATGAGTCTTCCAGATTCAGCCTGCCTGGTTGCCCTGACATCAGGATCCTTCCGTCGAAGGACGTTTCAAGTGATGCCTTCAAAACATCAGCGGAATCCATTTCACCACAAATCTCGAGTATCTCTACAGTTTCACCGAAATTCTGCTTCGAGTAAAAATTCAGGTAGTACATAATATTTTCGGTTATGCTTTGGTAATCAATCCCATCGGTTCCTTCTGATTCAAAGGAAGCCTGAAGGAACAGGCTCCTGTCCCTAACTATGGCTATTGAAGCCCTGGAGCCGGAAAGCCTAACTGCAGCAACGCTCTTACCTTTTGCTGCAAGGGCCAGGTTCATGAGGAGCTCCTGCATTATGAATATATGTTCAACCTTGATTGAGCAGCCTTCAAGGAAATTCTTTATCTCCCTTATTCTCACTCTCCTTGCAGCAGCAAGAACCATAGTCATCCTGTTCTCTTTTCTATCCTTCGCAATTACCCTGTAATCCACTGCATATTCGCTTTGGTTCAGCGCGAAGTACTCAGCTGAATTTGCCCTTACAAAGCCTTCAATATCCTTCGGTTTCAGCAAAGGCGTAGTTACACCCTTGACCACAGTATTCTCATCATCCAGTATCGCAGTCGCCTTTTTCAGGGTGCATCTGTTCTTCATCAGGAATAAAGCGACATCCTCTTTGGAAGAGAACTCCATTCGGTCAAGTATTTCAATGTTTCCGTTTCTTCTTAGAAGCAGGATCTCCTGGCTTTCGTCAGAAAACCTGATAATAAGTTCCTTCATGTCGTTCCCTCCTTTATCCGATATTCTGGGAAATTGTAAGTATAGGTACGGCAATGGCAATTATGATGAAGCCGACTATCCCTCCGATTATGAGGATAAGTAGCGGCTCGATCCTTGCAGTGAGCCTTGCCAGAGACTGCTCCACCTTCCTGTCGTAAGCGGCAGATATCTTGTACAACATCTCATCAAGCTTGCCGGTTTCCTGGCCTACCCTCATAAGGCTGTAAACCATAGGTTCGAAAAGACCCTCTGCCTCGAATGCCTCAGACATTGAAGTCCCTGACATTATCCTCCCTGTCGCCTTTTCAAATCCTGCCTCCACATATCTGTTCCTGATGATATCTTTGCTTAAATTAAGTGCTGAAAAAACTGGAATTCCTGACCTCAGAAACACACCGAGGCTTCTTGAAACCCTCGATATTATCACCTGCCGCCTGAATTCTCCCATGAGAGGAACCCTTAGCGACAGATAGTCCCTTATTTCACGCACGCTGCTGTTATCCTTCATCATGTACGAGGCAAGTATGAGTGCTGAAACGATAACCAGTAAGGCTGGCCATTTGTTTCCGAAGAAGCCAGCAAGGTTAAGAAGTATCCTTGTAGGCAGAGGAAGGTTCTCCATTGATTCGAAAAGGTCCCTGAAAGCGGGTATTATGAAGTACATGAAAAACAGGAGTGTCGCGAAAGTAGCGAAAATCAGTATCTTCGGATACACAGATGCTGCCCTGACCTTGCTTCTGACTGCTACATCCTTCTGGTAGAACTCTTCCATATTGGAAAATATGCCGTCCAGGTCACCAGTAGATTCACCTATCCTGACCATGTCAACTAGGAGTTCTGGAAATTCTCCCGTGTCCTCCATCGAGGATGATATGGCTTCTCCTCGCCTGACCTGCTCAAGGAGCCTTGAATATACCTTCTTCCTTTCAGGAATCTTAGTCTGCTCTTCAAGTATCTCGAGACTCAGCACGACGTTGACCCCTGACTGAAGCATCAGGGCCATATGGCCGCAGAAATCCGCAGCCTCCTGCTCACGAATCTTCTTTCTTCCGGATAACAGCCTCATCGCCTTCTTTTCTTCAAGCCTCACAGGAGTTATCATGTCTTCCCTGAGCTTCTCAAATGCTGCCGATGAGTCAGGTGCTTCAAGAGTGCCTGAAACCATATTCCTTTTTCCATTCCAGCCTTTGTATCTGTAACTTGGCATAATCTCACACCTTAATATGTAGTACGGATAAGTTCCTCAATTGTGGTGGTACCCTCAATGACCTTTGCGATGCATGACTCACGCAATGTCCTCATACCTCGTGATATAGCCAGCCTCTCGATTTCCATGTCCGAAGCCCCACCAGCTATAAGGTTTCTTATGCCTTCATCAGCTTCCATGACCTCGAATACCGCTTCACGTCCTTTATACCCCTTCATCCCGCATGATGGGCATCCCTCAGCCCTAGACAGAAGAACATCTTCCTTCAATGAAAGCAACTTCTTCTCTGAATCTGTGGCTGGAGTTTTTCTGGAGCATAGTGGACATACCTTCCTTACAAGCCTTTGTGAAATAACCCCTGCAATCGTGGAGCTCAGGAGGAATTCCTCGATTTCCATGTCACGGAGCCTTGTTATGGTGGAAGCGGCACTATTCGTATGGATCGTCGAGAAGATGAGATGTCCGGTAAGGGCAGCTCTCACAGAAATCTCAGCGGTTTCTGAATCCCTTACCTCGCCGACAAGTACGATATCCGGATCCTGCCTGAGTATGCTCCTGAGTCCTGTGGCGAATGTAAACCCAACCCTGTTGTTTACCTGCATCTGGTTTATTCCGGGAAGGTTGTACTCAACCGGATCCTCTATGGTCACTATGTTTTTGCGGGAGTCGTTGACCTCCTTGATAAAGGAGTAAAGTGTGGTTGTCTTTCCGCTTCCTGTAGGTCCGCAGATGAGTATCATTCCATAAGGTCTCCTTATCATCCTGCCAATGGATTCCTTCTCACTTTCAGTGAATCCCAGTGAATTCAAATCAAGCAATGAGTCATCCCGTCCGAGAAGCCTGATTACCATCTTCTCACCGTATATACCGGGCACGATGGATACTCTCATGTCAATCGACGTTGAACCGCTCCTGTAAAGGAACCGGCCATCCTGTGGCACCCTTTTCTCAGAAATATTGAGATTGGCCATGATCTTTATCCTGCTTACTACAGGGTCAAGGATACCCATGTCGGTCCTCAGCATCTCTTCAAGGAAGCCGTCTATCCTGTATCTTACCCTAAGCTCCTTCTCACCCGGCTCTATATGTATGTCAGAAGCCTTGTTCATGACAGCATTGTCAAGCACTGTGTCAATGAACCTGACCACAGGTGCGTCAGGAGTAGTGCTTTCGCTGCTCTTAGACAATGGATTCCTTGTAATGGAAGCTCTTCTGAAGCTCTCAGCAGCGTTTTTGGCCTTTTCCTTCCCGTAGTGCTTCTCTATGCTGTCAAGCACTTTATCCCTTGCCGAGATTGCCGGTTTAACTATATAGCCTGTGGCCATCCTGATATCCTCGATGGCAAAATAATTTGAAGGATCGCTCATGGCTACCGTAAGCTGCCCGTTATCCACCCTAAGAGGTATCGCCTCATATTTCCTTGCAAGCCGTTCAGGCATGAGACCTAAAGTCTCCTGCCTTATATGGAACTCATCAGGGTCTACCAGGGGAACGTTCAGCTGGTTCTTTACTGCATGAAGCATCTCATCATATGTGACAAGTCCCTGCCCGACCAGGATGTCCCCGAGCCGCTTGCCGCTATTCTTTTGCAGCTTAAGTGCAGACTCGATGTCACTATCTGTGACAAGCCCTTCTGAAACCAATATTTCCCCAAGTCTCTTTTTAGACTCCATTATCTTCCCCTGCCTTCAACGTATATCATAGGATGAATTATTGAACTTGAGCTCCTGTATTGAGGAAGCCATTTCGCCAGAGTATCTGTATTCTATGGACAACGCCGCATTTGCACCGCTAAGGCTGCGATTGTTGACAACACTTAAATCTAGAAGCGTATCACGTACCATTCCTTCAACGAAGAGCATCGGACCATTTGAAGCCGAGCCCTTGCCGTTGAACTGGGCGAGACCTTCGTTATAGACATAGGTATTAAGGAGTACTGTTCCCTGGTAAAGGTTCACGTTTACCTTTGAATTGACTGAGGTCTGGACTATCTCAATCTTGTCAGGGAGCACCTCCAGGATCTCAGGAGCTTCAATCATAACTCCATTGACATCCTTAAGTCTCACAAGCTTACCTTTTTCAAAGTCAATATAAAGCAGATAATTTGGATTTGATATAACCTCTGGAGGCACCACATATCCGAAACCTCTGGATCCGGCCCTCATCCTGCCAGCCACATCAAGGGAATAATCCCTGCCGGATGCAGTGAAGGAAATCTCGAAGCTTTCCAGTTCATCCCCAGTAACCTCTTCCATAGTGAATGCATCAAGGTCACCTTTCAGGAAAGTCTGCACCGACCCGTCGGCACCCGTCCTTACCAGGGATTTTGAGGAGGAACTGAACGCATAGGCAATTGAACCTCCTCCTGCAAGGCTTACAGAATAGGTACCATTATCCTCAGCAAGTCCAGATATGTCCTGATACTGGAGGTCATGATAAAGTGACTCCTGCAGGAACCTTATTTCCTGCCTTAGCGCTACATCAGAATCAGTCCTTTTAGCTTCGATTCCCGACATCATCATTAAGGTATATGCTATGCCGATTACTATGGTTCCTACAGACATGGCGATAAGGACTTCAACTAAAGTAAAGCCTTTCCTTCTAGTTCCCATTGAAGCTCCTTTCGTAGGAGAGCACCTCAAAATCAGTGACCCTTGAAGCAGCATCTTCTCTGAATATCACTTCCGCAATGATCCTGAATGACTTGCCGCCAGTCAAATCTTGCGCAGTACAATTAATAGTGTATATATCGCCTGTCCTGGAGATAGTTGAATTAATGCTTGCATCTTCCAACCCTAAAGCCGAAGGATCCGAAGTAGCCGAAGCAGGGTAAGCTCTCCCCTCAGCAATGGCCTCGTGTATCCTGAAGAGGCTTTCCTCTATCCCTGCCTGGGCAGCATAGGACAGCCTGAGCCTCTCCTCCTGTCCTTCCCTCGACCTCAGGTCTGTGTAAACCCTTGTGAACATTGCGGCGCCAAGGGTAGTAACCATGAACATTGAAAGGATGACAACAAGAAGGGCATATCCCTTCTGTTTACCTGGAACTCTTTTTTCCAATGTACATCCCTCCTATTCCCGGAAAATATAAAATCTGGTGCTTAGCTTTTCTTCACCAGTCCCATAGCTCACCCTGACCTCCACCGTATAAATTCGTGCAAGCTCATCAGTACCTGAAACTACCGCATCTGCGCTTCCGCTTCTTATCATGTAGCCGACTGTAAATCCAGGAGTTGAAATCGGGTCTGTTACAAAGTCGCCAGTAGGTGTCACAGCGAGAGACCCGGGATTGGCAAGAAGCTCTTCCATCTTGTTTCCGGCAAGGATCAGCGCCTGCTGTGCCAGCTTATTGCTATTCCTTGCCTTAGTCAATGAACCGGAGAGGTTATGGAACCCAAGGACAAGCATAGTGGCAATCGCCAGCGCCGCAAGCGTCTCTATAATGCTGTAACCCTTGACCTTCATTTCACACCTTCCTTCCGATATCCAAGAAAGACCACTTCGAAAGTGGTCTCACTTACGAAGTGGTCTTCAAACCACGTGGTTATGTATTCAGCCTATGATGCTGGAACTACTTCAACTTCAAAATCATCGAAAGTCACTGAAAATTCGTCTGTTGCTCCAGTTTTACCTAGAAGCTCTCCAAGCTTAGTCAGGCCCTTTTCTGATACTCCGCTTACTGTCAAAGTATTGAGATTAGTAGTTGAATCACTTACGAATGCATAAGTTCCGCCCCATGGATTCTCACCCTTTACACCGAGCTTGCTCATTTCTGCTTTTAGAGCTGCCTCATCAGGATATTCACCTTCGCTTACATAGTAAGTGAGAGTTGCGGTCTGGTATGCCCTTATGTCTGCAAGTGCTGCTGTAGCCTTGCTCTTTTCAATTGCACTGAGAGCTGCTGGAGTAACGATTGTAGCAAGTACGGCGATGATGGCTGTTACGATCAGCAGTTCAACGAGTGTAAATCCCTTCTGTCTTTTCATTGTCTTCTTCATGATAGAAACCCCTTTCAATTCTGTAAGATGATTGTGTCGGCAATAAAACTTTAATAAAAAAGATAATTTCATCTGACCGATTAACTTGTATCTACTGCAAAAGTTCTAATAAAATGCTTATGGTAAAGTATTTTATATTCAAACAATTGTTATCAGTAAATAATCAATATTAATCAATACAGAATATCAATGGTAAAAATATAGCATTACTTTCAGACTTTTACAACAAATAGTAAAAATCGATATTTTACCTATGGTTAAATTAATTAATTATATATTTAAAATAACGTCAAAAATGAATCTAACATTTGACCGAATGCGTCTTAAAATTTATTCAGTTGTCTTGATTCTTGAAATAAACATTAGGTTTTAGAAAATCTGTCTTTTTGACAGAATATGTGTCGAAATATTGTATCTCAAAATGCAGACAGATAGGCCCTTACCGCCTCCTGACCTATCAGCAATGCGCCATAGAAGCCAATTATAAGGAACGGTCCGAATGGAACGGAATCCCTACGACCCATTTTTCTCGCTGTCAGGAGGTATGTACCGACTATTCCACCGGCAATGCTTGCAATGAAAAATGCAAAGGCTGTCAGACTCGGGCCAAGAAGCATCCCGATGATAAGAAGAAGCCATGCATCACCCCAGCCCATACCGCCCCTTGTGATGAGGATCACCAGAGCCATGAGACCAAAGCCTGCCGCTCCCGCAAGCATGTATTCTATTGCATTGCCGCTTGAGAGTTGTACAAAGGTGAGAAAAATTCCCGAGATGATCATGCCGAACCATATTGTGACATTGAAGATGTCCTGGTACCTGAAATCCAATATCCCTATGACTATGAAGAGCGATGACGCTATCGCAAATATCACCGACTCCGGGCTCAAGCCGAATCTCAGATATAGAAGTGCGTAAAGTATCCCATTTGTGAGCTCGACAATAGGATACTGCGGAGAGATCCTCTTTCCGCAGTATCCGCATTTGCCTTTTAAATACATGTAGCTTGCCACCGGTATCATATGAATAGGCTTCAGCCTGTTACCGCAATCGTTACATCTGCTTGGAGGGAAGGCTATGTTCTCGCCGAGTGGAAGCCTGAATATAAGTACGTTAAGGAACGAACCGATAATCAGGCCATATGTAAGAAAAAGTAAAACCATGCTGTTCTCCGATCTGTTTATTAGCCTGTGACCAGACGTATGTTCATTGTCATTTCCTTCAGGACCGCTTCCCTGTCATGCGCAAAGGCGAGTGCGGTTTCCCTGGTGATCTTCCTGTTCTCGAAAAGCTTCAGTATGGCTCCATCCATTGTCTTCATTCCAGCTCCCGAGCCTGTCTGGATCTGGTTCTGAAGCATGTGGGTCTTGCCTTCACGGATCAGGTTCCTTATGGCCGGAGTTCCTGTCATGACCTCGAAGGCCGCCTCCCTACCTGATTCATCGGATTTCGGAAGAAGCTGCTGCGATATTATCCCCTCAAGCACCATGGAGAGCTGAAGCCTCACCTGAGCCTGCTGATGAGGTGGGAACACGTCGATTATCCTGTCAACTGTCTTTGCTGCGCCAGATGTATGAAGAGTCGAGAGCACCAGATGCCCTGTTTCTGCTGCTGTTATAGCTGTGCTAATTGTTTCAAGGTCCCGCATCTCACCCACCAGTATGACATCAGGGTCCTGGCGGAGTGCAGCCCTCAGAGCAGATGGAAATCCAACAGAGTCCTTGGATATCTCCCTCTGGCTGATTACACACTTCTTGTGCTTGTGGATAAACTCCACAGGATCCTCAAGGGTAATGATATGACCTTCCCTGGTTGCGTTTATCCTGTCTATCATGGATGCAAGCGTAGTTGATTTTCCGCTTCCTGTAGGGCCTGTAACAAGAACAAGCCCCTTCTTAAGTCCGCAGAAGATATCAGCAACAGGTGGAAGCCCGAGCTTTTCAATGCTTGGTATTTCACATCCGATTATCCGAAACGCGGCAGACAGACCTCTTCTTTCCTTGAAGAAGTTCACCCTGCAGCGTCCGTACATGCTTGGGTATGAATAGTCAAGCTCACCTTTGTCAGCTATAATTCCTCTGTCTTCTCTCGGTACTACTCGTTCCATGGTCTTTTCAATGTCTTCCTTAAGTACGTGAGTTTCCTCAAGTTCCCTGAGTGAACCGTTGATCCTCGCCATAGGTTTTGCACCAGGTGCCAGGTGTATGTCCGAGGCTCCCATCTGCACGGCTTTTCTAAGCAGCGTATCAATGTCCATATTCTTATCCCCTTCACCTTATGTTTTTATGCTGGCTGATTTTCATCTGTTTCTTCCCTGTTTGAATTTCTAAGTATAAGAAGTTCTATGGCCTTATCCTTCTCCAGAGGCTGACTTACAAGATAACCCTGATAGATGTCGCATCCGTTTACCTTCAGGTAATCCTTCTGGGACTTTGTTTCAACACCTTCAGCTATTGCTGCCAGACCTATCCTGTGAGCCATTGAGATTATGTCCCTGACTATGCTGCCTTCTTCACCAGTGTCATTAATCGAGCTGATGAAGCTGCGGTCAATCTTCAACGTATCCACCTGCAGCTCCCTAAGGCGGTGAAGTGACGAGTAGCCTGTGCCAAAGTCATCCAGGTGTATCCTTATACCCTGACTCCTCAGGCATCCAAGCCTCTCATTGATCTCATCAAAGTCATTTAAGAGTATCGATTCTGTTATCTCTATCTCTACAAGTGTGGGTTCCGTTCCACATCTTTCAATGATATCCCGGACTCCTTCAGCGAAGCACTCCCTCATGAGCTGTACTCCAGATACGTTTATTGCGACCTTTATGTCTTCTTGTCCCAGGGACTCCAGCTCCCTCAGAAAAGCACAGGCTTCCCTGAATATAACTTCTCCAAGCTGACAGATGATCTGTTTCCTTTCAGCTATCCGGATGAATTCCATTGGCATCACCAGACCAAGGGCCTTTGACTCAAACCTTGCAAGTGCCTCGAAGCCCGTAATCCTATCAGACTCAATGGATACCATCGGCTGGTACATGAGATAGAACCTTCCATCCCCTTCTCCCTGAAGAAGCTTCGAAAGCTCTTCCTCAATGGCTTCTTCCCTTTCAAGTTCATATTCCATATAGCTCTCAAAGAAGGCAAGGCTGCTATCTTCCACATCCTTTATAGACCCCAATGAGACTGAAGCCTCCTTCAGCAGCTGATCTGCTGACTTTTGAACCCCTTCTGTGTCTGAGATTCCAACCTGAACCGACATATATTTGATTGACTCATTGAGCCGGAAGGGCTTTGCGAAAATGTCATCAATCCTCATGGCGATTGCCCTTGACTCATACCTCGTCTTATATCCCTCATATATGAAAACGAACTTGTCTGCAGCAAACCTGTAGAGGGTCAGACCGTTCTTAGCCAGAGCTTCCAGCCTTTCTGCAACTTCCTTGAGCATCCTGTCTCCCGTCTCATACCCAAGGGTCATGTTGACGTTCTTGAAATCGTTAAGGTCCACCATAAGCACCGCAAGATTTGAGTTCCTGCTCCTTTGCAGCTTATCTTCAAGATCCTCCTTGAGATAAATGCTGTTCGGGAGTCCGGTTACACTATCCGTATATGCAACCTTCCAAAGCCTCTTGTCTTTTTTGTATGAGGAAAGGATCATGAACAGCAGCACTGCATAAACAGTACCTAGAAGGACTATTCCAAGATTTGATATAAGGACTATGAGCGAATCTGTCCCTTTCATCTCAGTTCCGATAATAAGCGAGCCCTCATTTGAGCCTCTGATGTATATAGGGACTATGACCCTGTATATGCGGTCCCAGTCCGTGCCTGCAGTAGATCCAAGCACATGGTTTTGAGTTAAAGCAAGCCTTTCATCTTCTTCAAGATACTTACCCTTTATACTTTCATCAGTGCTTCCGATGATCTTGAAATTCCTGTCTGCAAATGCCACAAACCTTATGGAGCCGGTTCCCTTGATTTCCAGAAGAAGCTTGTCAAGGTCAAGCCCTGACATCATTGAACCGATTTCCGATTCGCTGATTCCTACCTGTATGAATCCACCTTTTGATTGTCTCAGATATCCATATTTGATATGGCCACCCTTTACAGCATCCTCTCTTATCTCTCCCACATATGAGATGAGGGTGCTGTCGAAGAATGCCTTTGCAGGATGACCTTCTGAAGGGGAAAACCCTAAATAGGCTTCATCTGCAGAATATTTCGCAGTGCATCGTTCGTCATACACTATGATGGAACTAACACCCATATCTATTGCGATATCCTTAAGCTCTTCAGTCGTGTACGACCCTTTGCTTTCAGATACGGCTTTTGCAGCCATCATTATCCTTTCTCCCAGAAGGCCATCAACAACCCGCTTAGCTTCCAGTGCATTCCCGATGCTGTATGAATGTCCTCTGGTCAGGCTTGTGAATTCCTTCTTCATGCTGCTGTAGCCCCATTCCTCGATGCCTCTTACCAAGAAGCTGCCGATGGAAGAGAAGATTACAGTGACTGATATTATCGAGATGAAATAAGTCTTTAGGTGAGCCCTTTTGAGCCTGGTTGCATTCACTTTCCTCATCCACCTCCCGCATCCTTTGTAATGCAGGCGCAGCCTACAGTTTGATAATAATCCTGCTTTGTTTGTCAATTCCGTCAAATGCCGGAATGTTAACTGACCATACTCCTAATGAGATGCATCATTCTATATCGGATTTACCAATAGGTATGAATATCCCAGCATTTCATATGGATATTTACTCTTATTATATATTCAATGGTCATACCATGTAAATTAAATGTATTCTCTTAATTTCGTACATAATTTATAGTAATTTAGATAATATATTTAAACCAATAATATAAATGTGTAAAGTATCTTTCAGGATACTATTTTCTAATATTTTTATCATATTCTGAAAAATATCTGCAAAAGGCTTTCTTATGCATCAAAAAAAGGACACTGCATAAGATTCAGTGCCCTTTTCATAGATGTATGGAGTTTTTTTGAAATTTCTATACAAGTATAGCCTGATTCCAGCAGATATATGCATCAAATTATCCCTTGCATATTTTGTCACTTTTTGTTAAACATTTAATTATATAATCAGTCTTATGTTTGTCTCATATATCTAACATAACAGCAATTACTTTAAGCTACTGCTATATCGCTTTGCCTTCAAGGCTTGCAAGGTCTATTTCAAGGACCTTTTCTATGAATATTCTCGTTATCCTTGGATCGTACTTCGTCCCTGCCTTGTCTATCATCTCAAGTGAAGTCTCTACATCTGTAAGCCCATTCCTCTTCAGCTGGTCATAGCCTTCAGCTGCTGCAATGATTCTCGACAGCAAAGGTATCTCTTCTTCAGACAAACCTCTCGGATATCCGGTACCGTCCCATCTCTCATGGTGGGCAAGCACCGCTTCAGCGATCCCCGCGGTATCCTCAAAGGAGTTAAGTATCCTGTAACCTGCAAGCACATGCTGCTGATAGGCTTTCCTGTCAACGCCGTCCAGCTTTCCGGTCCTTTCAAGCAGCCTGTCTTCGAACACGACCTTGCCGATATCGTGGAGGAATCCGGCTTCTCTGAGCTTCTTCATCTTTGAATCTGAAAGCTTCAAAGCATATCCAATCCTCTGGCACATTTCGCTCACCATGTAGGAATGCTCCATGACCGTATTGCTTCTGTCGAATAGCCTCACTATTATCCTTGAAACCATATCACTGTCCAAAGTCTTTCTCGTGAGCGTCTTTTCCTTGTACATCTCGAACTCCGCATTGGCCATGGTCCTCTCAAGGCTCTGGGCCGGGCTTTCACATACATCGAAGCCCATTGATATGCCTGTCTTGATTGCATCTATCTTCTCAGACTCGTATGCTTTCCTGATTTCATTCATCATCCTGACGGTTTCATCCGCATTTGTCTTAGGCATCAGGATCATGAATTCGTCGCCACCAACCCGGGCAATTATCCCCTTGTCTTTTATTACGACCTTTAGGATTTCTGCTGATTTTTTCAGCAGCTCATCACCTGCAGAGTGTCCGAAGATATCGTTCGAGAGCTTCAGGCCGTTTACGTCGCCAAAAATCACCGATATAGGCATAAGGGACGCCACATCCATCCTGCCTATCTCATCTTCGAGGTACTTCCTGTTATATAAACCGGTCAGGCTGTCGTGATAGCTTAAGTGCCTTATTTTTTCCTCATCACGCTTCCTGGCTGAGTTGTCCATGAAGGTAACGACTATGCCTACTATCCTGCCGTCAATCAGCTGCGGATATGCATAATATTCGATTTCAACAGATGTCCCGTCTTTTCTCCAGAAAACTTCATCAGATGAGTGAACTCCTTCGCCTCTTTTAACAGCAGCCTGTATCCTGCAGTCTTCTTTTCTTAAAGGTGTCCCGTCCTTCCTGGAATGATGGGTAAGGTCATGGAGGTTCTTTCCTAGCAGCTCTTCCTGACTCTCATAGCCAAGTATCCTTATTCCTGCCTCGTTGCAGAATATGCAGTTACCTTCCAAATCTGAGCCAAATATTGCTTCGACCGCAGAGTCCAGTATGAGCTTAAGCCGGTCCTTGTTCTCTGCAAGCTCCTGTGTCCTTTCGAGAACCTTGTGCTCCAATGTTTCAAACAGTTCATCGATGGTATCGGCCATGACATTGAATGACTTTGCTATCCTTCCGATCTCGTCATCCCTGAAAACCGTCGCACGCTTTGAAAGGTCGCCTTTGGACAGGCTTACTGTCGTTTCAATCAGGCTGTCTATGGGACCGAGCAGCCTTCTTGACATGAACAGGTATATAAGAATTGATAAGATGAAGGCAGCGAGCACATAAAGCCCGGTGAAGAGCATGTTTTCATTGATTCCTGCTGTGAATAGTGAAGCAGGAACAGTGGTAACTATCATCCAGTCTATGCCGGGTCTTGCAAATTCGAGAAAATGCACGTGAAGGTCTTCTTCCACAAGGTCAACCCCGTACGTTCCGGACCCTGAAGAATATTTCCATGCCTTTGAAAGGCTTTCGTCACCTATGTCCTGAAGGGTCATACGATCTAGCGTTCCATCCTGCCTTACTGTGAAATTGGGTGCTCCTATTGAGTTTGCCACGAGCAAACCAGTATCCTTCTCAACTATTGCAGCCTTGGCACCTCTTTCCGATGCGAGGCTGCCAAGGAAGTCATTTATACCGCCAAGGGTCATGTGAGTTCCCAGGACTCCCTTTAGGATTCCGTCTTCACCGTATACAGGGAGCGCAGCTGAAAGTGTCATGTCTTCAATGACGAAATGCTTGTAGATCGGTGAAAATACAGAAGTTCCCGCTGCCTTCGCGGCTATGTACCAGGCTCTGGTCCTTGGATCGAATTTCCCTGCCTTAAGGGCTATGTCACCTGCCCTCAGGAACTCTGTGACTGAATAGTACCATGAATCCCCTCCGGTCCCGGAATCATTCCTCATGATTTCAGTTCCGCCTTCAGGATTTCGCCTTGCACCATAGTATTCGCCATTCTCGGTACCGTAGCTGAAGCTGTAGATCGATTCGCCGCTGTAGCTTCCAAGCACGCTCAGGAAGAAGCGTTCCCTGTCTTCAGGGTCGTATATGTCAACTATATCTTTCCTGATCATCGCTTCATGTGCCAAGTTTATGCTTTCGGGATTTCCAATATAATCCTCAATGTCCCTTGTAATATCACGGCTCAGGTCCTCAGCCAGCTGTCCTGCAATATCCTCCGCGGATTCCATCCACTTGGAGAAGACTATGAAGCCCGTTGTTCCGAGCGTAGCAGTCATAAGGATTATAAACATCAGGAGTGTGATGTTCTTTATCGATATCTTCTTCAATTTGCTCATCATTAGAAACACACCTTTCCAAATCGTCAAGCAGTATTAACCTCCATGAATCCTTCCAGCATCTTTAGAGCAGCCTCTTCACTAAGGGGCCTCGCGAATAGGTAACCCTGCATGATATCGCAGCCATTCGCAACCAGGAAATCCCTCTGGAGCACAGTCTCAACACCTTCCGCTATGACCTCCAGGTCAAACTTATGGGCCATGGAGATTATGTCGCTGGTAATATAGTCGTTCCTGTCGCTTGTAGCTACCATTCCTACGAAGTATCTGTCTAGCTTAAGGTAATTTACATTCAGCTCGTTAAGCCTCAGGAAGGATGAATAACCTGTACCGAAATCATCCAGGGCGATCCTTATCCCGTTTTCCTGGAAATCCTTCAGGCTCTTGTTCACTGCTGCAAAATTGTCAAGCAGCACCGATTCGGTTATTTCGAGCTCCAGGTTTTCGCTTCTTATCCCTGAATCTACGACAGCCTCCATCACAGAGCTTCCGAAGTCCTCGTGTATCAGCTGGATTCCGGATACGTTCACTGCCACCCTCAGATTTTGGTAGCCTTTCCCTTCCAGTATAGCAAGGAAAGCACACGCCTTTTTCAGGACCAGATTCCCCAGCGGGATTATAAGCTGCTTCCTTTCTGCCACGTCTATGAATTCTACCGGTGATACGTTCCCGAGCTCCTCTGACCTCATCCTGGCAAGGGCTTCGAATCCGACTATCCTGCCAGAAGCAAGATGAAGCTGCGGCTGGTAATTAAGGTAGATGGCGTCAGTACCGTTCTCAAGGCACATGGATATCTCCTTCTCGATGATATCCTCCCTGTGCAGCTTTTCGGCCATTGCCCTGCTGAAGTACATGTGGCTCTTTCCAGTGTTCAGGTCAACATTGTCCAGTGAAATGGTGGCATCCTTAAGCAGTCTGTCTGCATTTTCATAGTCACCGTCAATCTCGACAATACCAATCTTCGGCTGAAGCTGCTTCCTCTGTCCCTTGAAATCCATCGGCTCCCTAAAAGCCTCTTCTATGGCCTCGACTAGCATGGACAGGTGATTTTCCCTGTGGCAGTTTCTGGTGTAAAGGACAAACCTGTCTTCCGTGAAACGGAACAGCATGGTATCCTGTCCTACCAGGAGCTGCATTCTCTTTGCCAGCTGCCTCAGCGCATCATCTCCGGAATCATAGCCGAACAGAAGGTTTATGCTCTTGAGATTGCTGATTCCGATCAGCATGAGAGCCTTCCTGTTCCATCTGTACAGCTTCAGGTCCTTGGTCAGCATGACCTTGAGGTAGTAGCTGTTGAATAGTCCGGTAAGATGGTCATAGTACGCCAGCATCATGAGATGCCTGTTTCTGTTGAGAGTGAAATCCATAAGGGCTAGCAGTGCAATATAAACAGCGGCAAGGATGAGTATCCCGATTGTACAGGACCGTAAGATCTTCCGGTCTGTCTCTTTTGAAGGTTTCAAAATAACTATGTATGAGTCCTCCAGGACCTCTTCATCAACCGGAACGACAGCTCTGTAGAACTTGTTTCCTTCGATTTCAGTCATGCCGCTCTTGACTCCGGCTTCACCCCTGACTATCTGAACAATTGGCCCGTCTTCTGGAACAAGCCCTGAAATCAGACCTTCCAGCTCTTTTGTCTCTACAAGTGCGGAGTATGAGGGCTCGAAGAGGTTTCTTGTCACCAGCATGCTTTCCAGGCTTTTGGTGACCATTCTCACTTCGTTATCGGTCTCCTCCTCCAGGATACTGTAGTAATGCTGTCTGGAGAAGATGACAAGGAGGCTGCCCAGCGCTAAGAACGCTACAGTGATGCCTATGATCGGCATCACGAAAGGCCTTATTTCACTTGAGATAACTCTTCTCTTCTTCAAGCCGATCCCCCCATGAACATAAATATCATTAATGCTGTCAGTCTATTTCCCATTCCTCTTCTAAAGAACTGAATATCTCCTCTTGATTTTTCGTGACTATTTCCATCCAAGTTTCAATTGCATTCTTTGCAGTATTATAGGTAGCCTCAATTACCGATCTGGATTCCAGGCTTTTAATTGTCTGAGGTGCCTTGTTCACCCTGTGGAATTTCAACTTCAATTCACCCTTTATACCATAGTCACATATCATACCATCTGAAAGCACCTTTTCATCCTCTATGTTGAACCCTGAAAGGTATCCGGCATTGTTTTCTTTCAGGAATCCTTCAATTTCCCAGAAGCTTTTAAGGCTTCCGACATCTGGCCTTCGCTTTAACTGCCCGAATAGCCTGTCTGCCTTCTTAAGCAATCTGCCTTCCCTTATCGTCAATTCCCTGCAAATGGGTTCGTAAATGCAGATCGCATCATCGCCTATTTCCAAAAGCGCCTCATTTTTGGCATCAATCACAAGTTCAGTCCCATCATGCCTCAGCAGCGTAATGCACGTTCCTGATATCTCCTTGAGCCTCAACTTTTCACCCTTGATAAAATTATGTCCTGATCTAGTGGGTATCACTATTTCACCTTGCAGCTGTCTCATACTTTCTCCTGATATTTTAATCTTAATCTACTTTTTCAAATACAATTTTCATTATATATTGCTTCAATACAAATTACCACCTGAAAGGCTCCTGTTATAGCCTGAGATATAAATAAACCTATAAATTTCAGCATCATAGTCATTTTGCTTTTATTCAAATATAATATTCATTAAAAATGAATATTATGAATTATAATTTGTTGCATTATAATAACATGGCAATCACCATCCACTTCCCATAAATTAAAAAAGACAAGACCCACATGCGTGCAGGTCCTGTCTCGCTTGCCTTATAATGTCTATCATTCATTTCCAACCTAAAGTGCTTGTCAATCCTCATTCGGGAATCTGTGCGGAAGTCCCAGACTATCCCTTATTTCAATGAATTCCTTCATTACCTCCGCTTCTACCGGTATCCCCTTGTCCTTCCTGTCAAGCCATGCAAGGTGCTCCTTTTGCCCGGCTGTATAGATCCTCTTTTCACCAGGGGCAAGCTTCGATGCCCTAAGCTCCCTGAGTATGTCGCCTGCAGTTTTCCTGAAGCTTTCAAGTCCCATGAATGCCTCTGTATCTATGGCCATGAAGAAATGGCCCAGGTGGTATGGGACCTTTTCCCCATTATCCCCTATTCCGTTAAGCATCTTAAGGTAGCTTCCTGCCTGCAGTGCAGAGCTCAGTATCTCTACGACTGTTGCATAGCCATAACCCTTGTAACCTCCCAGCTCCTCCCCTATCCCTCCTAATGGAGTGAGAGCAGCATCTCCATTCACAAGGTCAATGAGGATCTGCCTGCTGTCGGTTCTTGGCTTTCCATCTGAGCCTATCACCATTCCAGCAGGGGTTTCCATACCCATCCTTGCGTAATGTTCTATCTTTCCTCTCTGGGTGATGCTCGTAGCACAATCTATTACAAACGGAAAGTCCTCGTCAGTCGGAAGACCGATAGTCAGCGGATTCGTACCAAGCATGTTTTCAACTCCGAAGGTAGGCGCTATTGAAGGCCGTGCATTAGTGCCGGTCATCCCTATCATGCCCTCTTTAGTGGCCATTGTGGCATAATAACCGGCTATGCCATAGTGGGTGGAGTTCCTTGCGGCTACCATTCCCATTCCATATTTCTTGGCCTTATCGATTGCAAGCTGCATTGACTTGTATCCCACAACCATTCCCATACCGTCATGGCCGTCGACTACAGCAGTCGTAGCAGTCTCCCTTATTATCTCAAACTCCGTGACGCTCTTCTGTATCCCGCTTCTTATCCTGTCTATGTATATTGGCTTGAACCTGTTGCAGCCATGGCTGTCAATGCCTCTTCTGTCACTTTCCACAAGGACATCAGCGCATATGGCAGCATCCTCCTCAGGCACCCCTGACTTTACGAATGCTGATGCAATGAAATCAGCTGCAAGTTCAAATGGTACATACGTCTTATCCATGCTAACCCTCCCCGAATCCTTCTAAAATAGCTATTACACTCATTAATATGCTTTAACTAGATTCTACAACCTTTTGACGCTGCTTGCACCTTCATGTGTAAACAGGTCAGCAAACTATGATGGATAAATGCAGAATAATTCAAAAAGGCAGCCAAATCTGACTGCCAGCTCCTATTCCAAATCTTCCCTTATTGTTCTTATGTGGCTGGACTTGATGCTGTCATCTGCCAGCGAATACCATGAGAGGATCCCGTATATTCCTGATATTTCGCTTTCACCGAAGACCTTGTGTCTTTTTGAGATGTCTGATACAAGGGCTGATTTGAGGCTGTTCCTCTTAAGCACTGAGGTGTTAGGAGATGAAATGCTGATTTTCTTGATCTCGCATCGTTCACTGAAGACTATGTATGAAAAGAAGCTCTCCGGACCAACATCCCTTAGGTTATCCATCAATGCACTGATATGCCCCTTGTTCTGCCTGACAGGGTTATAAAAGGAGGTCTTCTTGCCGCCTTTAAGTGTCTGTGTCCAATTTTTGCTCTTTTCATCACCGAATATCCATCCACTGTAGTTCTTTGATTCAAAAACGTAGATTCCAGTAGGATGTACCATGAGCAGGTCGATTTCTGTTGTCCTGCCATTTCCAGTTGGAAGATAAATGTTAGTAAGTATTCTGTTTCCTTCTCCAAGGCTTTCCAGAAGCTCGTATATGAGGAATTCCCCATAAGCTCCCTTGTCTGACACAGTCTTATAGAACCTGTTTCCACTTGCATTACCATACCCGGACCTAGAAAACCTGATGAACAGACCATAGATCCTTAATGCAAGAATGAGTATGGGTATGACTGCAAGGTAGATAGCCGGCATGATACTTGATATTATGATTTCAGTTATACTCATGATATCTCTCCTTCAATACAGTGCCCTAATTATATCATCAGATAAACTTTCAAACAATCTAATGAATATTTTGTAAAGCTAAAAAATATTTTGATGATATATTTAGTTTCGAGCACCTGTACATTTAAGCCATTCTTTGACATGCAAGACTTTGGAGAATACAATTATCTTAAACAGAATATGCTTACGTTCATATCGAAACACAAGGGGTGATTTTGATGTCTTATAACATGACGGGATCCGGAAGGCATCGCAGGCTGCTTATTGTCATCGGATACATTTGCGCACTTACTCTCATTGCTTCGTGCGGCTCAAAGACGGATACCCCGACTCCAACTGCAGCACCTTCATCAACTTCGGCTCCGACATCTCCTGCAACTCCAACCATACCTTCGACAACAGATATTCTCTCCCAGAAGTTTGTGGATATCATGAAGGATGGGAAATACACAATGACGATGAAGATTTTTGCTACTGTCAACGGTGAGCTTGAGGATGTCATGGAGACTACCATGTCGATGGACGGTACGGCAATGGCAAGCAAGATCGAGCTCGGCGACAGCATGACCATGAGCACTGTTATAAAGGATGGCAAGATGTATCTGATCAGCCATGACATGAAGACTGTGATGGTGATGGATGCTTCCAAGCAGGTTCCGACTGATACGCCACAGGCACCTGAAATAAAGCTGGACGGTATAGTATACAAGGGCAAGGGAAAGGCTGATTTTCTGGGAAAGATGCTTGACTATGAGGAATATACGACCGATGGCGGAAGCGTCAGGTACTTCTTTGAAGGTAACGAGCTCAAGGGAATGGAAACCTCCTTCGAAAACATGAAGACTCTTATGGAAATATCAAAACTGTCGGACACTGTTGATGACAGCATGTTTATCATTCCTTCGGACTACAAGGTAACAAACCTTAGCATACCGTAATTTATGGCAGGAAGGTCAGGCAATGCCCGGCCTTCCTTTGAGGTAGAGGATGAGAAAGTTCCAGGTTATAATTGCACTTTTAATTGTATCTTCATTTTCAACCGGCCTTTTGTCTGTTGCTTTTGCAACCGAGAAGGCCAGCCTTGTTATGAAAAATAACAGCACAGAAATTCAATCTGCAACTGAACAGCCATTATTTCGGCTTCAGCCGCTTCATCATCCATCACCCTTCTACTACAAGGAGCTTGTTGAACTGACTAGCCTTGATGAGAGCTTTATGATCGACCAAAGATATGCGACAAAGAATAACTTCACTGGAATGATCCATTACGATACAGTACTGTGCCTCATCCACAAGGATATTGCCAGAAGGCTGCTGGCAGCTCAAAGGCTTGCCAGGTCCAAGGGATTAAGGATCAAGGTATTCGATGCGTACAGACCGGTTTCGGTGCAGCAGAGCCTTTATGATGCTACTCCAAAAGAGCTCAGGATGTACGTGGCCAAACCTTCTGCAAACTCACTGCATCCCAAAGGTCTGGCTGTGGATATAACTCTCGTCGATTCAACCGGACGGGAACTGGACATGCCATCAAAGTTCGATGATTTCAGTGTCAAGGCGCATATCGACTATGAAGGAGCGACTGACAGGCAGAAAAGCAACCGCTCACTTCTCATCGATATTATGGAGAGAAGTGGGTTCAGGGTAAACAAAACCGAATGGTGGCATTACTATGTACCTGAAAGTGCTGCTTATCCCCTCCTTGATGTTCAGTTCATACATTTTCTGAGGGCAAGGTCCGGAAGGCTTGACTACAGGTACAGTGACACATCAGAGCATTCTCCGTCTGAAGACTTATCATTCAGGATTCCCGTGCTGGAATGATTGAAATTTAAATGAATCGAGCTGTATCCCACAATATGCAGGATACAGCTCGATTCATTCACAAGTCTTAGTTTTACTTCAGAGCGTACTTTACTCCAAGTGCAGCAGCATAACCTACTATGCTCTGGCAGTTCTTCTTCCTTTCTCTGGAATGCCAGTCGGGAAACACGTCTGTTATTTCCTTGCAGCTGACTGTTCCATACTTTTCTTCAAACTCTTTTACAAGTGAACTGAAGATGCTGTAGACTCCGCCCTCTCCGTAGAGCTCCTCTATCCTTTCGTTTATGCTTTCCTTTGCCTTTGGATCTTTTCTTCCCTTGACCGCCGCTACTGACATTGCTGCCCCGAGCAGTGCTCCGCAGGTATTCTTAGTCATGCCTATACCGCCACCGAAGCCTGAAGATAATGCAATGACTTCTCGCGGCAGGTCAGTAAGACCAAGGTCAAGAAAGCTCTGGAATACACACTCAGAGCAGTTGAGTCCTTCCCTGAAATAGCCTTTGGCAGCCGCCTCAGCCCTTACCATCATCTCTTCAATGTTTGTTTCATTCGGTTCCGCCATACCTTACCTCCGGGTTTATTAATCTTATGGGTATTTGTATCCATCATACGATGTTAAGACACCTCTTACAACAGGAATCCCCGCAAAGAATTTGCGGGGATAAAATCGTCTGTTTTACCATTTTGTTAAATGAGTATCTTTGCCAGCGCCAGAGCCTGTGTCACGATATACCCTGAAGCATAGTAAGCCATAAACTGAACACCTGTGTGTATTCCGAAAAGGTTATGGAGTAATCCACCAAATATACCGATGCTGACTGCAACGAATATTCCTAGGATACCAGCTTCATAGAATGCAAGCATGCATATTAGTCCTATGAAAGCGCCTATTAGCGCTTCATGGCTTACTGCCCTGAACATGAGCTCAGTCCATGACCTTGCCTTCTTTATTGCTATTGGGAATGCGAAAAGAGCTCCACCAACAATTCCGATAAATCCGAATATGAAGTAGTCTGGAATCGAAAGAAGCTGTGCAAGATTGTTAAGTGGCTCAATTGAAAACCTTGGAGGCGCATTAAACAGTGGCGCACCTGGTCCGGCAGCAACGGGGCTAAGCGGAAGTCCAGCAAAAGCAATGAGCGGGATAATGAACTCCCCAAGGTATGTGCTGTTGCTTATGGAGTCTTGTACACCAAGTGTTGTAGTTACTCTTTCATATAGCTCCTTGCACTTTCCATTTATTATTTCGCCAAGCATTACAGTCATACCTACCGGTGAGAACGTGAACGTGCAGGCTCCAATTGAAGACATGAGAAGTATTGTTTTATTTTGTTTCTTAGTAAATATCTTGAAAGGATTAGGGAAAATTCCAGTCTTCTTGCTTGAATCAGGTGCAAGCCATATAGTTGAAGGCTTGTTTCTTCTCTGTTTGTCTCTCTGGCTGGGTATGAAGATATTGAATACCTCAGCAATCATGGGTCCTATTGTTATTCCCATGAATATGGAGATGAAGAGAGTCTTACCGACACCTTCAACTGCTATTCTCTGGAATCCCTGTATTAGGAATGCGAATGGGAATAGCGCGATTACTGCACCCCACTTGGCTTTTGACATATAACCGATTACCATAGCTCCGATTGTAAATATGAGTCCGATGTACGGCTTTACCATGTTACCTAGTGGTGCCATTAAAAGTGCGAATCCAATTGCCACTAGAAGTCCTGTGAACGATCCGATGAGAGATCCTGCTGCCATCTTCCTCATTGCAACATGAGGTATACCTAGCCTTTTAGCTATTGAGCTGTTAAGAACCATCGGCACTGCCATTGTGCTTCCAGGAAGAGCAGCCATTGCAGTAGGTATTGTATGGCTTATCTGCATGGCAACTATAATTCCAATAAACCAGGCGAAAAGAACCTCTCCGGGCAGACCCATGAGTACCAGTATGAGTGTAACTGGAGCCATCGTTGCTGTTTCATCAGTTCCAGGTATGATTCCAATGATTGTGTACAGCACTCCTCCAAGGGTAGCCGCGATGAAAGCCTGTATCAATAACATTTATTTGCCCCCCTTTGCCTTTTCCTTGTATTCTGGTTTGTAGTTTGGCGAGTCCTCAGGTACCAGCTCAAGAAGGCTGTAGAGCTCGAACTCTTCCATTTCAGCTATTATTTCAGGATCGACATTCCTGAGTGCATTGATTTCATCTTCAACTGTCATTCCAGCTGCTTTGAGGATGTCTTCGATGTTTTCATTCTCGAACTTCTCCTCAATAATTCTTTTAGGTTTGAACAGCTTGGCTGATATTACGCCAGAGGCAATACACCCTACTATTCCAAGCAATAATGAGTATCCTTTTGCTAGACCCACATCAAGTCCGTCAATCTTCAGGAAAATACTCCTGCCAATAAGGTACATTGCCATGGTAAGTGCGATGCCTAGAATTGATGCTATCATCAGTTCCTTCAGGTCGACAGTGTCTCCCCAGACCTCAGTTAACTGAACCTTTTTATTTTCCATTCTGCTTCCCCCGATTCATTTATTTATTTATTTCTTTTCATATTCCTTAAGAAGTTCCTGAGCAAATTCAACCCTAACCTTCTTTTCAGAAACCATTCTCTTTACAATTGCCTCGAGTACATCACCCTTTGCACCAGCTACAGCAGCAACATTTCTAGCATGGAGACCCATATGACCTCTCTGTACTCCTTCTGTTGCTAGTACCCTTACAGCGGAAAAATTCTGGATTAACCCTAGTGCAGCGAAAACTTCTCCAAGTTCACCAGCAGACTTAACACCAAGTATTCTAACTGCTGCTTTGGCCTGAGGATGTACCTTTGTTGCTCCGCCTACAAGACCTACAGCCATAGGTAACTCTATGGTTCCGACAAGGTCTCCGTTCTTGTCCTTCTCCCAGGTTGAAAGCGGCTTGTATGATCCACTGATTGAAGCATAGGCATGGGCTCCTGATTCAACTGCTCTCGTGTCGTTGCCTGTAGCGAGGACCGCTGCAGAAATACCGTTCATAATTCCCTTATTGTGTGTAGCTGCTCTGAAAGGGTCAGCCTCTGCGAATGCATATGCATCAATTATCGCATCAACAACATGCTCGCCTCCAAGACTCTCCTTACTGAACCTGGCCCTTGCCCTTGCAAGCCTAAAAATTGCAAGGTTCGATAGTATCCTCAGGTTAACACGACCACCCGTGATTTCTTCGATGAATGGTGAGATACCTTCTGCCATTGTATTTACTGCATTGGCTCCCATAGCATCAAGTGTGTTTACCTTCAGATGAACGACCAGCATGTCACCGATGATGGATGATTCTACCACCCTCGCCTCAACATCTACTACACCCCCGCCAAGCTTAACGAGAACCGGATCCATCTCGTTGCATCTGTCAGCTATGGCCTTTCTATTCTCGAGTACTTTTATCCTCGCATAATTGGCATCTTCAATGTCCAATACCTGAATCTGTGAAATCATTACGGTTCCGCTGTTGCTGGCAAATATTCCTCCGTTTTCTCTCGCCATTTTGGCTCCGTTGCTTGCAGCCGCTATTACCGATGGCTCCTCTGTAACCATTGGTATTAAATAGTCCCTGCCATTAATCAGGAAGTTCACCGCAACACCCATTGGAAGCGAGTACCTTCCGATGACATTTTCAACCATGTGATCAGACATATCAGGGGTGAGTGCATTAGGGTCACTTAGTGCATCAGACTCCTCCTTTGTGAGCCCTGCAAATTCAACAACCTCCTTAAGCCTGTCCTCAATAGAGAGTTTGTAAAATCCTTTGTATTCGCTATTCTTCATTTTTTCCTCCTCATTCTTCCCGTTCAAGCTTCATCCTCAGAAGTGCTGTATACATCGTCTTTCCGAGATTATCCATCCTGATTGACATCGTTGCTCCGCCGCCTAGCGCCTTGTCCATTACAAAGTTGAAGCCCTTTAGAGATTCAACCTCGTACCTAACTACATCGCCCTTAACCATGTCTCCGAAATATTCCTTGACCCTCTCTGCAGTAAGCTCCTGCTTCATAAATTCATAGTCTTCAGGATTCCTTGCAAACATGCAGATATTGCTTCTGTCTCCCTTATCACCTGATCTGCCATGTGCCAGGTCTTTGAGATAGTATGTCTTTTTCATCCTACACCACCTCCAGATTGTTTGATGTAAGCACCACGCTCGACTTTGGTACTGCTGTCGGCCATAGAGCGATAACCTCACTCACTTTGGACCTTCCTCCGAATAGAGCTCCACCTGGAGGTCCGTTCAGCTGAAGTGGCGCTATCTCTGGTATTATCTTCTCTGCTTCAGACTTTTCCTTCGTCCTTATTGCAATCCTCAGGATTACTTCATTAAGTTCTTTAAGCCTTTCCTCTGACATATCTGCAAGCGACAGGTGGAGTGAATTGAGGCCTATATAATCAATTCTGACCTCCTCAGTCTTCATGTCCTTCTTTTTCATCTTTTCCATGACTATTTCAGAAGCCAGCTTTGCCTTGTCGTAGGCATCCGGCCATGCAAAGCAATAGAACGACTCCACCTTATAGCCTGCTGAATATCCTACACAGAGCTTGAGTGATTCAGGTGCAGGTTTACCTTTTATATTTGAAACCTTTACTCTGTTTTCTCCTATACTCTCAACAGTTGCATGGCTCACGTCAGCTATGACATCAGGAGTTATATAGTTTGCAGGGTCATGAATCTCATACAGCAGTTGTTCTTTAACTGATTGTTCTGTTACAAGTCCGCCCGTTCCCGGAGTCTTTGTAATGACGAGACTGTCTTCAGTGACCTCAGCAATAGGGAATCCAAGGTCTGCAAGGTCAGGAATATCTCTCCAGTTGTAGTCACAATTTCCACCTGAAACCTGTCCACCACATTCGAGGAGGTGTCCAGTGATTATTCCTTTTGCCATATTATCATGGTCACTAGGATCCCAGCCGAATTCATGGATAAGCGGTGCTAGAAAGAGGCTTGAATCGGTAGCCCTTCCAGTTATCACGACATCTGCACCTTCTTCCAGACACTTTAGTATAGGTTCATGTCCGTGGTATGCGTTTACGTTATAAATCCTGTCGAGAATTTCAGTGAATTCTCCCTCATTATCCATGTTTATAAACTTAACTCCGCTTTCAAGAAGTCCAGGTAGCTTGTCCTTAATGTCGTCTCCAAGAACGTAACCTATCTTCAATCCCTTAAGCCCTTTTGCCTTGGCAATCTTTTCAATTTCCTTCACTGCTCCGGTGATGTTCATTCCACCGGCATTGGTTATTATCCTTATCTTTTTCATATAACAAGTCTCTGCTATCTGTTCGTATAAGGTTATGAAATCCTTGGCGAAGCCAGCGTTGGGATTTTTATTCTTCTGCTTCTGCATTATAGACAACGTAAGCTCTGCAAGGTAGTCACAAGCAAGATAGTTAATTTTTGCCTTTTCAACCATGGCTATTGCACCGTCGTTGGTATCTCCCCAAAAACCTTGTCCACCACCTATATACACAGTCTTCATAAAATCACTCCTAGTTTTCAATATTCACTGCTCTTCGCGCGTAAAGTGCAGCCTTTAGTCTTACGACCTTTCACATGTTATTAAGCAAACGCCATGCCAAATTTGAATGTCTTGAAAAATAAATCATTGAGTGGCGTTAAACGTATTCATTTTACTTACTTTCTAAGCATATGATAAATGGCGGAAACATTATTCCGTAAAATCCGGAAGTTATTGTTCCCGCCATTCTATGCCATATTTGGCACATATCTTAAAATAAATGTATACTAATTGACACTTTGTTTACTTTATGGCACTATACCATTTTCCTTAAGCTTCCTGTAAAATGTCCTCCTGCTGAGCCCAAGGAGCTCCATTGCCTTAGTCTTGCTTCCCGATGATCTTTCAAGAGCCTCCAACATAAGCTTTTTTTCCGCTTTTGCCATGTACCTCGAATAATTGACATCATCCAGATCATTAAGCAGAATCGCATCTTGTGTGAATTCATATATTTCTGCTTTTTCTCCTTTTGGTATCCTTGATGGAAGATGCTCCAGCATAATGCTTGGACCCGGACAAAGTATCACCGCATGTTCTATGCTATTCTGAAGCTCCCTGACGTTGCCAGGCCATGTGTATCTTGCAAGGGCTCGGTATGCCTCGTCAGATATCGAAAGCTCTTTGGAATATCTTGCACAGAAGATATCAGCAAAATGGTTTGCAAGAAGTATGACGTCATTTCCCCTCTCTTTCAAGGAAGGTACGGTGAGATTCACAACATTAAGTCTGTAGTAGAGGTCTTCCCTGAACTTCTTCTGCATTATCAATTCTGGTAGCGGCTGATTAGTTGCAGCTATGATCCTCACGTCCACCTCAACATTCTTCTGACGTCCGATCTTCTCAATTTCTCCGCGTTCCAGAACCCTCAGGAGCTTCGACTGCATCTGAAGCGGCATGTCGCCAATCTCATCGAGGAATATTGTCCCCTTGTTAGCCAGCTCGAACTTACCCATCTGGCCACCCTTTCTGGAGCCTGTGAACGCCCCTTCCTCATATCCGAAAAGCTCGCTTTCTATAAGGGACTCAGGAATCGCACTGCAATTCACAGTAATGAATGGCTTGCTGCGCCTTGAAGAGCTCATGTGTATGAGCCTTGTTATGACTTCCTTTCCAGAGCCGTTAGGTCCGCTGACAAGTACTGCCGCATCAGTCTTGGCGACTATACCTGCCTGGTCAAGGATACGAATATAGTTAGGGCTGTTGCCGATTATCTGGGCTCTTAAGGCTTCGCTCTCTGCAACCTTCTCCCTGTTATATTCCTCCACAATCCCTGAATATCTCTTGACCTCATTGCTCAGGTTGTCTATTTCAGTAATGTCCGTGAAAATTGAGAACGCTCCAATTACTCTGCTATCCTTATACAAAGGGCACATCCTGAGCGATACATACTTGTTGACTGATTTAACGAAATGCTTTTCCTGTACCATTGGCTTTCCGCTTTTCAGCACCTCATATAGCAGTGCCGAGCCTTCGACATCAAATATGAATTTCCCTACGACCTTCCGGGCTTTCACTCCTATTATCTTCTTATAAGCCTCATTTATATAGAATATCCTACCATTTATGTCGATGATGACTATCGCTTCCCTGAAATGGTCCAAAAGTTCTATGGCAGGAAGCTCGCCATACTTTAAAATTAGATATCTGATATTTGATGTATCAACTTCACCCAGTTTTACTCCATTTTTATCAAGAACACTCACCAGGCTTTCGTCTGTATCAAGCATATCGCCTTGTATGTCCTGTATGTTAGTGTTGCCTATCAGCGTCATACCTGTATTCTCCAGAACTGATACTCTGTTTAGAAAATCCGAAACCTTCATTTCCGCCCCCCGTTTCATACCATTTATATAAAGTTTAGGTTGAAATCAGAAAAAGAGCAATCCAAATCGATTAACGAGAATAACATTGCATATGACATCATGAAACCCGCAACAAGTTCAAACCTAATTGCGGGCATTTTTTATGTATTTGATATTAATGAAGCTTGCATGCTACTTTGCTTTATCCAATGCTCCAGCTACAGCCTCGAGAATGGCTACTGAAGTGATTGTTGCTCCGGATATGGCATCAACCTCTGTTGACTGCTTCTCGATTATCTTTGCCGGAATCTGGTCGATTGCAGCTGTGCCTATTCCTTCTGTCTCCTTGTGTGAGGTTACGCTTACAGCGCTTATCTTGCCGTTTGCTACCTTGACCTCAACCTTGAGCTCTCCATGCATTCCCTTCATGCTGACACCTTCGTAGGTGCCATCCTTGAAGGCTCCCTTGGATGCACAGCCTGTGCTTATAAGCACTGCCACCGTTGAAATTGCTATTACCATTGACCTTACAAACCTGTTCTTCATGTTATCTCCTTATATTTCAGATATTCTTTAATGCCGCCTTTTGGCGTTTTATTTTTCTTCTGTTTATGATCCTGCTCATTATCACACTGAACTCGAAAAGTATCATCATGGGTATTGATACTAGCAGCTGTGATACGACATCAGGCGGAGTTATTATCGCCCCTATGATGAATATTATTACTATTACTACTCTTCTGCTCTTTACCAGCCACTCAGGCTTCAGTACTCCAAGCCCGGTGAGAAGTGATATTATTACCGGAAGCTCAAATACTATACCGAATGAAAGCAGCGTGGAAAGGATGAATGCCAGATAGTTCTGGACAGATATGGTTGCGCTTATTGCCTGGCTCTGGTCCACTCCAGCGAAAAACACCAGAAGCATCGGTACTGCCACGAAATAAGAGAATGCAGTGCCACAAAGGAAGAAAAACAGTCCTGCCACAAGAGAAAAGAAGACAAGCCTGTTCTCATGCTTTTCTAGTCCAGGACGTATGAACCCCCATATCTGGTGCAGTATGACTGGTGAAGAAATCACAATACCGCATATTACCGAAAGCCTTACATACTCCATGAACAGCTCTCCTGGAGCAAGATACACGAGCGTATAGTCAAGTGCCTTTGCGTTTGAAATCAGTATATCTACAATCTCATCGCAGAAATTGAAGCTTATGACCGTAGCAAGCACAAATACCACCACTACTATGATAAGACGGTTCCTGAGCTCCTTCAGGTGGTCAACAAGACCCATGTCCTTTCCGTTATTGGCAGGCTTTTTCTTCTTCTTCAAATTCACCGTCTCCTATGCTACTCAGCAGTTTTCTCGTCACTTCCGGCGACGCCTTCCTTGAAGTTCTTTATGGATTTTCCAAAGATGCTACCAAGCTTCGGCAGCTGCTTCGGTCCGAATACCACCATCACTATTGCAAGTACTACAAGCAGTTCTGTTGTACCAATTCTTCCGAACATATTCATTCTCCTTTTAGTTTTAAATAGCAAAAACCTAAAACCAGCTACAGTGCTGCGTATTCACCTTCAACATTTCCTTTGGAATCTGTTTCAGGAGTTGTGGATTTCTCTGATGTGCTTTTCTCAGCATCAAGGGACATCTGTACTGAAGCGCTGATATCCTTCTTGAGGCTTGTCAGAGGCTCCACAGCTTCGGCAAGCGGGTCCGTTACATTTTCCTTGATTTCCTCTGTGATCTTTCCTGACAATTCCTTTATCATGCTTATCGCCTTTCCAAGCTTTTTAGCATACATCGGCATCTTCTCAGGCCCCAGCGCAAGCAGCGCCACTATTAGGATCACAATGAATTCGGTAGTTCCTATCTTCATGGGAAACCTCCATTATATGGTCAAAACATCAGTTTGGGTCTGTAAGGGTCGAAGGCTTATCCTTCGGCCCTTGCAGATGTATATTCTATAAGCTACTTGATCTTGGCAGCATTCGCTCCCGCTTTTCTTCCCTGGTGGACTGTTCCGATTATCGCAGTTCCTGAACCTGGATAGTATGGTCCTATCCATCCGCCTGCGTTAAGACCGCCTGCGAAAAGGTGAGGTATAGGCTCTCCGTTTGGCTTGAGTACCTGAGTATCAACGTTGATCTTTACTCCGCCCAGCGAGCCAAGGTTTCCTGATACGTTCTTGTATGCATAGAATGGTCCTTCCAGTGGCACAAGTCCGTCAACCCTGTCGAACTGGTCATCCTTTCCTGCTGCAGTGTCTGCATTCCAGGTAGCAAGTGTTGCAGCAAGGTTTTCCTCGTCAACTGCAATAAGCTTTGCAAGCCCTTCAATAGTATCAGCTGAGAGCACTGTTCCTGCCTTGATATCAGCTGCCACGCTTTCTTCAGTCCATGGAGCTCCGACAGCTGCAAGGCTGCTCTTTGCGAAGATCATGTAGGTAGGACCGTTCAGCTGTGATTCCTGCTGGAATATCGCCCTGTAGTGGTAAGCATAGGTTGCATCCTCGCAGACGAATCTTCTGCCCTTCTTGTTGACTATGAACGAAGGGAATACCTTGTTCTTGTTGGTAGTTGCGTTTCCGGTCTTAAAACAGAAATCTATGCATCCGCCGAAGCCTGCGACTGCAGCTCCAAGCTCCTGTGCCATTCTTATTCCGTCTCCTGTGTCAGTCTTCACTGCAAAGCACATCTGCGTTGTAAGGTCCCAGTAATGCTGCTGGCTGAGTTCCTTAGCCATCTCAACATTCTGGTCTATGCTCGCTGCCGCAAGTATGACACCCTTGTTAGCCTTGATGTTCATTGACTTGTCCCCTGACTTTGCAACAACACCTATTACTGTACCAGTTGCGTCAGTAAGAAGCTTTGTAGCCTCTGTGTTGTATTCTATAAGGGCTCCCTTTGCAAGTGCAGCCTTGAGCATAGTCTGTACAAGAAGCACTCCCTGTCCGCCTGCTCCGCCACCCTCATATACGTGGATACGGTCTGCGTAGAGCGATTTGTCTATGTAAGGTACATGGTTGTGTCCATATACGCTTGTCCATTTAAGTCCTAGGTCTGACAGCCACTTTATGTGTTCTGGCGCTCCCTTTGCAAGGTCTTTGACAAGTTCCTCGTCTATATAGCCTTCTCCACCCTTAATCCAGAGTTCAGCATGCTTCTCTGGCGTGTCATCCTTGAAGCTTGTGAGGCTCTTCTGGTATTCAGTACCGGCAGCCTGCATTACTCCTCCGGAAAGGTTTGTTGTTCCTCCGGCTATTCCCGCCTTCTCAAGTACCAGAACCTTTGCTCCGTCGTTTGCAGCCTGGAGCATTGCTGCTACTCCTGTTCCACCGCCTCCGACAATAAGTACGTCTGTCTCCTTGTCCCATTTGATGGATGAGGCTGGAGTCTTGTCATCCTGTGTGCATGCACCCAGAACACCGATTGTAGCTGCTCCGACTGCGCTTGCCGCAGCACCCTTCAGAAAGTCTCTTCTTGAAATCATGTTGAATCCCCTTTCAGATATTATGTTATTTTATTGTCAATACCATAATTATCTGTTAAGTTTGTAACGTATTCAAGAAACAGAAAGCCTAAAGTGTCTCATCCTCCAGTCAGCTAAAGTACTTGACAAATACTGAAGGTATTGAAAGCGTTAGCACATCCACCAGCTCTTCAACTGATTCCTTAGCTCCTCCCTTGATCCATCTGTCTGTTATCTCAAGACCACCATATATCTGTGACTCAAGGATCCAGACTACCTTCCAGTCGCTTGTGTCCACTCCGTTCCTCTTAAGTATTTCCAGATGGAATTCACGGCTCATGCTGTAAATGTAGCACTTGAGAGAATTGGCATCTTCGCATCTGAATGCGTTCTGGAAGAACTTTGAATTGTCCCTTATTACCCCATAAATGGAGCATACAGCATCTCTCCATGGTACACCCGCATTGAATGTGAACAGCGTGTTTTCAAGGATGCTCTTGTAGTACGAGGTCATGACATCGTACTTATCAAGGAAATGCCTGTAGAAGGTAGCACGGCTTACCCCTGATTCGCGTATGATGTCATTTACAGTAAGGTGCTCGATGGATTTTATAAGCAGTAGCTTTGACAGAGCTTCGTAGATGAGCCTGGCAGGTTCGGTGATTTCCTTTTTCACAGCTACACTCCTTTTCGAACAAAAGATACCTTAAGAACACAGTATTATATTCAAACAAGATTTTACGATATTTCAGTGTCATAATATTCAGATTATTATTGGCATTAATCTGCTAGATTGCCCAAAAAATACATTAATTGTTAATAATTATACCATTTATTCATCATTTGTTCAATTATTATCAATATTGAAAACCATTATAACCATTGATCATTCTACTTCTGACGTCTTAAAAGAAGAAAACACCACCCCTTGGTTGAGGAACTTTGCGCCTCACAAAGAGAATTCCAAGTGATTCAAACCTGTACTGGTAATGCACGATAGTATCAGACAAAAGACGAGACAAAGCCCCATGGCAGGAACTAAATCCTGCCACAGGGCTTTACTTACTGGACCTTGTAGATTGTCATTGTTCAGGTTCTGGTCTTCAACCCTTGTCACTCTTCTCGCTGTTGGAATTCTCCTCAAGAAGCTCGACAGGCTCTTCGACCTTTTTGTCCTTTTCCTTATCCTTTCCTTCATCCAGAATTTCAATCATCTCGACTTCGTGAATAAGCGGAATCTCTTCAGCAATTTCTTCCTCTATTACCTCCAATGCCTTCTTATCCTGTCCAAGGCTCTTGTCTGTCTTAGGCTCTTCGACTGCTGATTCAATCACTGGAATCTCTTCTTTCTTGTCCTGTCCGTTGTTATCCTTTGGTTCTTCGATAACCGGTTCTCCAACTGGAGCATCCTTCTTGTCCTGACCGTTGTTGGTCTTCGGCTCCTCAACTGCAGGAACTTCCTCCACAACATCCGGTACACTTGTCTGATCTGTTGGCTTTCCTGGGTTATCAGGCTTCTTGCCATTGTTTGGTGGAGTTGGAATTGCAGGGATCTCTATTTCAAGCACATTGGAAAGTTCATCATTGGATGCCTTAATTACAACATAGACTACCTGTGGCTTTATTCCTGGCTTCACATTCGCCACCGTTATGGTATTGACTCCAGTCTTGCCCAGAATGCCTTCTCCTGATGTATCAATATCAGGTACTCCTGCGTCCTTTTCTGCGACCGCATAATATACTTCGCCATCAACTGTAGATGTGAATTTGATTTCTCCATTCTTGCCATTTAGCCTTAATGCCGCTCCATCATATAGATATGGGGAAGTCGTTGCTACAATTTCGCCAGCATCATTTGTTGATAATGAATACAGGAATCCCGGCTGAATCTCATTTGCCAAGATAAACCCAGGCATTTCAAACATCAATTCACCATCAACATATAGAGCCAATGACACCATCGAACCTGCAGGAATGAGGACAGGCGATGTAACATAAGTCATTTGAGCCTGCTCATCCATCTCCATTCTGATCATATTTCCATCATATATCAGGAAGTATTCTACGACCTGTTCGTTAATTACCTCAACATTCACAGTCTTTGTTGTAGTCTTGTCCTGTGAATTTGTAACGCTGTAGGTTACAGTATATGTCCCCAAAGTATTTATATCGACATTATTCTCAAGAACCTGAATCAAGTAGCTGATTTCTCCATCATTCTGGTCCCACGCATATACATAGTTTAGCGGATCATAATCAGTCCCGATTATGACTTGATAATCGTAGACTTCAAGTTGCGGATATGAATAGTCTTTTATGGTAACGTAGCAGGATGTCTCAGCAATGTGACCATCTGAATCAGTTACTGAAAGCATTATAGGGTATGTACCCACTGTATTTATATCTACCGCACTCGTATTCCAGACTATGCTTTCCCAAATGTCCCCATCCTCAAGGTCATATGCCTCGAAATGAACCGAGTAATTATCAATTTCCTGACCTAACGGACTCTCGAAGTCATATGCCATTATGATAGGTACAGATGACTCAAAGACAATTACCTGTCTTGATGCACCAGTTGACATACCAAGCGAGTTTATTACCCAATATTCCACATAATATACTCCAGGTATGGATGTGTCTACATACGATTCTACTCCAATTAGATCTGTAATATCCCCATCTGTTGGGTCATTTGCTGAAACACCCTCCATAGGGTCAAATGCTGCATTTAAAGTCAGAAAGACCATATATGGATCAACCTGAATAATAGGTGCCAGCTCCCACGACCACTCTACGGTGATGTATGAGGTGTGCTCAGCAGAGTTACCGTCTAAATCAGTAACCCTGTACAATACGTAATATTCGCCTGGCTGACTAGTGTCTACTGTATTCTCAACAACTTCTATAAGGGGAGTAATGTCACCATCCTCAAGATCGTATGCATATACTCCAGCCAATGGGTCAAAGGGTTCACCTGTCTCCATGTAATGATCATCTGCAACTATAGAAGGTGAAGTTGTCATGTCAAAGACCACGACTGTACGATCAGCATAGCTCGTGAGACCAAGAGAATTGAAGACTACATACTGTACCCAGTATTGACCAGGTCTGCTTGTGTCTACTTCCATATACTCGACCGTTACGTTGCTAGTAATGTCTCCGTCAGTAAGGTCATATGCCGTGACTCCTTCCATAGGATCAAACTCGTCACCGACCTTCAAAAATAGTGTAGGTGCCGTAATCACAGGCTGGTACTCATCAGGCCACAACACAACAATATGCCTTGTTTTTTGAACTACATTCAAGTCTGAATCGGTTACTTCATAAGTAATGAAGTAATCCCCTGGAACAGACATGTCTACATCACTGGCTGTGATGATTATTGATGATGTGAGATCCCCGTCTTCTAAGTCGTATGCATAAACACCTGTATAAGGGTCAAATGAAGAATCCTTATATACTACTGTAGTTACAGCTCCGATAACCGGAAAATCCGGACCGAGTACTATTACAGAACGTCTTAAGTTAACCCAATGGCTGTCTGAATCGTATATTTCATAGAAGATAATATAGTCACCAGGAGTGTTTACATCAACTTCTTCGTAGTAATAGATATTAGACAGCAGATATTCTTCTGAGTCAATGTCATCAGTGACTATTAGCCCAGCCAGCGGATCATATGTCCCACCAACACTTATTACTATTGGAGCAGCAGAAATCGTAGGCGCGCCTTCTTCAGCAGCAAGCACTGGTGTTGCAAATGAAAAGCCAAAGAAAAACAGCAGTACCGGAATGAGCAGATTACGGAACTTTCGCTTATTCATATCATCCAATCCTTTCAATTGAACAGAAATGAAACCGGAAACTTGCGTCTCGTGTTCCCTGCCTTTAAATTATTGTAAAAACTTAAGCCTGTGCAGGATCTGTGAATTTTCATTGAGGAATTTCTGTGAATTCAAAAACAGGCTGCAGTAAAATAACTTCATACATCGCCTCCCGGTCAGCAAATGCCAAGTAGGAATTAGTAACCGCGGTGAGTTATTGATTGGATTAAGAATTAGTTGAAGCTTTACCAATTTTGGCAAGCGCGCAGTGACATAATTTAACGCAAGAACAAGAGTGCAATCAGCGCATTTGAATGATGATAATAATCATTTTCAATTAATTCAAGTGGCCATTTTAGAAATAAACATACCTATAACTCTTCGATTCCATTTAAACATTGAATTCATAAATTACCACGCCAATATCGTGGATGTTCCATTAATTATCAGTTAATTTTGTATCAGGATTATAGTAGTTCGTTAATAGAACACAGAATATACGCTGACAATTAAGGAAATTTATTGAAAGCTGAGGATCCCTTAACCAAGCCGTTGTCAGCCTAATTAAGGGATCCTCATATATCCGGAATTAATCATTCGATTGGCTCGATATCTCTTATTGAGTCCTGTATTTCCATAAGAATTCCCAATCCACAAAGCATGCCACATAAAAGATCAATCCCCGAGGTTGAGCCATGCTTCAGAAAGTCTTCGATTCTTAGCTTTCCTAAATATGGATGTTCAAGATATTCAAGTATTACTTCGGGATAAAGATTGTTTCTTATCCCATACCTTAGCATCCAGCCACTGACTTCAGTCGTTGTATGCAGATACATTTCAATGTAGGCTTTTAATATTTCCTTCCTACTTTCTTCTCTGTATCGGTCAAATATACATGAAATACCCAGCAGGAAATCATCAGCTGAAGGTGTAAGCCCTATCCCGTAACCAACTATATTTTCGGCAGTTATTTCCCTACCCTCAATGAGGTCATTTATCAGCAGCTTCGTCCTTTCCGCTACCAGGTTGTATACTTTCGCTTCAATTCCAGAATATTTTCTTGGCTCAGAAAGCATTCCCATCATGGATATAATCGGGAGCATACCTTTGGTTTCAGCATTAAGTTCCATAAGTGCGGACCGTATCTGGGTATACATAGTAGAGATATGATAGTATTCAACAGATGCTCGCATATGAAGATCTGCAGTCTTTGTATCTTGTGTGATTACTAAGTCTGAATCAACACTACCAGCAACTGTAATACTGTCACCAACAGAATAGCTTCTTCCTTTTAGCTCACCATCTACCACAATGCTCATCGGTAGTATCCTTTTGCTGCCATCAAGGATGGTTATTAGTTGTCCTCCGAAATATCCGCATATTGTTGTTCCGAATACCATTGAAATGCTGAAGTTCATCTTACCCTTCTGATCTATAATCCTGTTTATTTCAATGTCCATTTCCTTTATTAACATCTCTCACCCGCCTGGCTTCTGGGACCAGCATACACAAAATTTGTTCCACTTATGATTCTATCTGGTTCTATCATGTATTGCCTTATAGATAACTTTAATTTATCTAAATGTTGTTATCATCCTTTAGATTGAGTAAAAAGGGTGCTTTGGTAAAAGCAAATGGCTCCATATCTGGAATTTGGCATATACGCCTCATCTCCAGCCCTGGAGCCCCTGAAATCAACTGATCAGATTATTTCATCGCCTTCTTATACGCTGCAACCAGCCCTGCTACAAGAACAACTCCGCTGACCAGAAATATTAAGATTGGATTCATCTAACCACCCTTTCACTATATTTATCTTTTGTTTAAAGTAGAAACTCAGCTATGCCCCAGACAGCCAGGAATACTCCCAGTATCAAAGGAGGATATATCAGGAGCGCTCTCTCCTTCTTCATGAAGGCATAGATAGCCATTCCAAAAGCTACAAGTCCAATGATGAAGATTACAGGTGTCGTTAGTGGAACCCTCACACCTCCTATCTTCAGCTTCAGTGCTCCACCGCTGATAACGCTTAATGCAAGCGCCAGCTGTCCAATTAGGCTCTTAGGGAAAATCTTCGATTTCATCATAATCAGCTCCCTTGAATGGATTACAGAATATTCTGTCACCTATATTATAACACCGTATTGATGTAATACATTCACTTTTCTGCCTGATTTTAGATACACTGTCTAAATTGCACTTCTTATACTACCAGAACATGGGATTCAGGTATGGGTCCTGAAAGTCATAAAGCAGTCTGAGGTCTTCATTAAGCAGGTCAATATCGAATACACTGTCCTTGAAGGATCCACCCCAATCCATCATCTCTTCATAATCTGGATTATCAGGGTCCTCAATGATCTCATTGAAAGCAAGGAACCCGTCTGGACCTCCTACATCCTCTGGCAGAGGTCCTCCCTGTCCTTTTGTGCATGTGGCATATGGAAGGTTGTACTCATGATTGTACTTATTGAACCTGAACACATGCTCCCAGTCATCCCCAAAATCATAGGTGTATTTAAGCTTTGCACTTTCACCTATTACAGCGACGAGAGGCTTGTCATACGCCTCGTTGTCTGTTTGTGCCGTGGACAGGAAACTGAAATCATCGTCCGATTTGGGCTCTATGATTAGTGAAGATCCTTTATTGCTCATGACGGTAAAGCTATGCAGGTGGCTATTGCTCCATCCAAATGCGGTCTGTAGTATTGAATGCAGTTCCCTGAAGGTTGTCTCTCTCGGTATCAGGAGAGACCTGCTGAACTTATATCCGGGAATTGGCACATTTACCGTAACATTATAGGCACCCCTCATGTATGGAGGATTCCCGTAGGTTTTTGAAAGTAGCTGCGCCATGGCGCAATGAGGCCTTAAGCTGTAGTCATCCTCCGCTGGTATCACACCTGTGAAATCGTGTCTGTTAAGTATCCTTGTCAGCTTATACTGAACATTTTCCCTTGGAATGTGAAATTCCGAATGTGTGTCGAGCAGCTCAGCCTTTCTGGTATTTTCATCCAGATTAGCCTCATGTTCTGATTCTATCCAGACAAAATGTCTGCGTTCGGAATTGAACCCCTGAAGGTTTAACGGGCTTATCCTTTCCTTGAACAGGCTCATATCAATGGCACGAGTTATGTATCCTTCAATCTCCCTCGTCTCCTTCTTTGAAGAGATAGAAGTGACTGCACAGTATCCTGTGGCCAGGTTTTCTACCACAAGATACCTCTTCTTGTTTGCTGTGATCAATTCAACTTTCCAGGTAAACAACTTGGCCCTATCGGGATCCTCAACTTCTGATGCTTCCATTTCAGCTTCAGTGCTAGCTTTGATATTCAGCGCATCCAGGACTTTACGGGAAGCCAGTATACGCAAGTCAATGGAAATTTGTTTTACTGTATTACTCAATTCCTCACCTCAAACCAAATTAATCAACTGAAAGACTGGTTTGGACAATATAATTCATTTAACTACACTATAATTCTAGCACTTAAGATATCCAGTTAAAATATCATAATCAGCATAAGGCAAAATTATGGTGATTATACAGATTTCATAAAAAAGATTTTAGATCCATGAATTGTGTACCTTACCCAATTCATGGATCTATTAATTGCTTAATTGGACTATACTATGATGATGTTACTCCTTCATCCCAAGATGCACAGCGCTGAGTTTGAACGTCATCGGGAGTGCCAGTATGTTAGGATTCTGTCCTACATATTTCTTCTTTGCATCTTCAAGGGCTTCCTCGAAGGTGTTCCTGGTCTTCATTCCCATTCCCCTTGCGAACCCAGGCGCTTCAGCTCCTACAATGTATACTGCTGAAGTGTTCATCTCAGCTATATGGGCGCTTGAGATCATTGAGAAGCCATGGAACGGATGGAATGCGTTTGCGAATCTGTACTTTTTGATGTACTCATCGTTATTTGCGAAATATTCACCGAACCTGTTGATGTCAGGAAGAGTGTTGCCCTGCTCAAGGAAAAGGTCGTACATCTCTCTGGTATATGGCCACAATTCATCATGGAAGTTGCCATTGCAGGTTGATGAGCATATTATCACGCATTTGTCGCTCATGATTCTCTTGTGCCTTACTACCTGTGCTGATATTGCCTGCATGAGCATTATAGGGTTGGTTCCCATTCCGTTTCCATAGTGAAAGAACTGGGGCATACCGAAAACCAGGACATCATACTTTTTTTCCGCAAATGGCACATATGTCCTCTGGTCCGCAGTCTTCCATGCCTCTACCTGCATCTCTTTTGCATAACCGCTGTGAATCTCTATCTGCCTTGACCTGGTGTCCAGAACAGCGTCACAGCAGAAGAACTTCTTACCCATCTTCTCTTCCATATGCTGGCCTATCTCATCAAATTTCCTTCTCATGAGAGACTTGCTGTTAACAGGTGTGAAGTCAGACCTGTGCATGACTTGAGGCACGTGATGCGAAGCAATTGACCTCCAGTGGGTTATACCTGTGGAACAGTGCTTGTAGCCACCTGAATATCCACCGTAAGGGTTTCCCTGCGTATGACCGATGAGTATGGCAAGGTCGCTGTCATAGACGTACTTGTTCATAATGACAGGGTCCCCTGATTCAGTCTTACCGAGGTCGATGAGATTGTCATAATCCTCACTGTCGTGGTTTATGATCTGATTTGTGTACCAGAACTCATTGAACAGTTCCTCTCCAAGTACTCCGAATATCTCTTCCTTTGTGTTCTTCCTGTGGAGTCCATTGGAACATATTAGCAGGATGTCCTTCTTTTCTACACCGGCATCATAAAGTTCATTCAGAATGAGCTTTATGGACACCTTCCTGTGGGAAGTCTTCTGCTCTCCTCCCTTTACCCTGTCCGGGAACACTATGGTGACCTTGGAACCCTTCTTCACAAGCTTTGAGATGTGATCCATACCAATTGGATTCCTGATGGATTTCAGAGTCTCCTCAACGATCCTTTCCTCAGGCAGGCACTCAGGGTCCTTTATCGTCTCTCCAGGTATGAAGACATCCGTATTGTCTGGAAGCGTCGCCTCCATCATTCCATGTCCGTATTCAAATGACAGTTTCATCAATTGTTCTCCCCTTTCATATATCTCCTTACGATTTCAAGATACTCCTCAGGATAGAAGCCTATTTCCCCTGAAAATCTTGTCAGGGCTATCAGACCTCCATCAACTTCTGGAATCGATGATAGCATCATGGCATTTTCCGCCTTCAGTCCGCCTCCGTAAACAACAGGCAGTCCTCCGCTTATCTCTTTAATGTAAGCTGCTGCCATCTGGATGTATTCCCTTCCTGGAGGTGTCTTTCCTGGCCCTATGGCCCATACAGGCTCATATGCTATTACAACATCCTTTCTGTCAACACCCATAAGACCGATATCAATCTGATCCTTCAGAACCTGCTTCCAATCTTCCTTTTCATCCGATGTCTCTCCGATGCAGTATAGGACTGAAAGTCCAGAATCCACAGCTGCCTTGACTTCAGAATTCAGTATCCTGTTGACTGCAGCTGCATCAGCCACTCCGGCTTCAAATAGTATTCCCTTCTTGTCATTCCTTTCCTCGCAGTGTCCTATTATGACTTCCTTTACTCCAAGGGCAGCCATTGATTTTGCAGTCCTGTTTGAAGTAAAGGCTCCGAAGTTCCTTCCGGTTTCCACATCATCCCTGAAAACACTCTGGCAGCCTGGCTTAAGAGAATCATTGCTCTCCAGAGCATCAAGTGCCGGAATCAGATGTGCTTCAGGGAAGAATATGGTAAATTCCACTTCATTCCTGTCATATAAGTTTACTTCTTCCTTGACCCCTTCAACTATCCTTTTTCCCCATTCCCTGACTGGGGCTAAAGTATTTACCCCTCCAAGTTCCCTCGGTATATCAAATCTCTTTAGGTTTACATAAATCTTCTTCATACTTACCTGCCTTTCATAATCTATCCTAATTGCTCCGAACGTTAGTCAACTCAGTCTCTGAAACTTGCATATTCCGGGATTCCATCACCTATGATTGGTCTCAGCCAATCTAGGAAATCCTCAGTCACATCCATCCCATCTTCTGATATGTACCTGTCAGGAAGCTTCATCTCATGAAGCATCACCTTATCTATTGGGATAAGCGGGGTCTCTATGACATAGCTTTCGCCAGGTTTCCTACTGATCCCTACCATTGCTCCGCTGACTCCGGAAACTACAGCCTTCACAGCTTCCCTTCCTACCAGAATAGCCTCCTGCCTGTCTGTTTCAGAAACAAGTGCCATTGATGACCTTCCCAGAAGGCCTGGTTTCTCGTTCCTTGCCTTTATTCCAAGTTTTCTTATAATCAGTCCGGCAAGATGGGCACTTACATCACCAAAGTATACGGACCTTCCAGTCTGGAATATCGGTGGGACTATGGACTTCCCATTCTTGTCGTTAAGGCCTTCAGAGACCGCAACAACAACTCCTCCAATCTTCTTGTGGAGCCTTTTTACTTCAGCAAGGAACTTCTCCTCATCAAATGGTCTCTCGGGAACCAGTATGATATGTGGTGCATCACCAGGATGTTTTCTCGCAGCAGCAGATGCTGCAGTAATCCAGCCGGCATTCCTTCCCATTGTTTCAATGACAGAAACATGTATCGGCAGTGACCTGACGTCCTGGCCAGCCTCAGCAACCGATTCTGCGATGTACCTTGCGGCACTTCCGAAGCCTGGTGCGTGGTCTATCGCAGATATGTCGTTATCTATGGTCTTGGGTATTCCAACGATCTTAATACCAGCTTCGATACAGGCTCTGTGGACCTTACCGCATGTATCCATGGTTCCGTTTCCTCCGTTGAAGAGGACATATCCTATACCATGCCTTTTGAATATTTCCGGGAGTCTAAGATATTCTTCATCAGAAACTGCATACCTGGAAGAGCCTATGGCACTTCCAGGTGTTGTAAGCAGAAGCTCAAGCTTTTCCTCTGGAACATTTCCTATATCCTTGAAGTTCTCCCTTACTATTCCCTCCATGCCTCCGATGGCACCAAAGACATTGTCAATTTCATCATGGACCTTAGATTCCTTTATGACGCCGTAAAGCGTTGAATTAATAACCGCAGTGGGGCCTCCCCCATGCACTACCAGCAGATTTGCACTCATTCTTAAACCTCCTGAATCGTTCTCATTCCTTACTGCAATGGTAACACTGTTTTAAGCAAAATGTGCTTCATTTTACGCAAACGTTTGACTAATAGTATTGATTAAGTCTCTGGTATTGGTCATAATTGAATTAGCAACAGGCAGGTGATGATAATGACTCTTAAGGAAGTGGCCGCAAAGGCCGGAGTTTCAATTTCCACAGCTTCCCGGGTGATTAACGGGAAAAGCACGAAGACAGCAAGCCCTGAAGTCCAGGAAAGGATACATAGGATCGCAGATGAACTTGGTTACAAGCCAAACCGTGCGGCACAAGCCCTGAAGCTTGGCGACGAAGCCGTGAATGTGCTTAAGGGAAAAAGGTCTATAGGTTGTATCTTCGGGAGAGTCATGTCTTCTGTTGATGATCCGTTCTTCTCAAGGATTGCGAAGGCTGTTGAGAAAGAAATATCAAGACACGGTTGTGTCATAAAATATTCCTTTTCTGCGAGCGAAATCGACAGCGAAGATGACTTGAAGAAACTTCTGGAGGAATTCAGGCTGGACGGAGCAGTCATTCTCGGAAGATTAAACAGGAATTTCTACAGGATGATAAGGGACAGCTATCCTCATGTGGTTTATTCAGGACTCAATTCAATAAGCCCGGACTTTGATCAGGTTATTTGCGACGGTTATAGCTCAGCACTTACTGCTGTCCATTACCTGTATACCATCGGACACAGGAAAATCGGGTATGTTGGCGAAAAATCAAACGAAGACCGTTTCAAAGGCTATTTTGATGCGCTTTCAGAGCTTGAACTTGAGTACGACAAGGATATTGTTATACAGACCAGGCTTTCATCGGACAGCGGTTACAGTGCAGTATCAAGGCTTCTTGGAAAAGGCAGCCTAAATGCATCAGCCTTGTTTTGCGCAAACGATGCTACAGCCATAGGAGCAATAAAAGCACTTAAGGATAATGGACTTAGGATTCCTGATGATATTTCGGTGATTGGCATAGATGATATAGACATTTCCCAGTACATGTCGCCATCTCTGACTACTGTGCATATACCACTCGAAGAGATGGGAAGAGCCACCGGCAGACTACTTATGGACAGACTCGAAAACGGAAGCGGCCTGCCTATGAAAATCGAGCTGCCCTACACCCTCATCAGGAGAGAAAGCTGCAAGGATATTAACCCGGCTCACAGATCAATAACCGAAGAAAATGAGGAAGCGAACTCCAGACTTTAACTGGTGCCAGCTTCCTCATTTTCAATAAACCTTTGCCATTTCTGAGAGTGACTTCATCTCTACGAGGGATGCCTTTCCTGCTGAGCCGAATTCAACAATTAGCTGTGCCAGTATTTCCTTCACACCGTTACCAATTTCAATGTTAAGGTCGCTGATGTCATCATCAGATGCATTACCTGTCATCACCGAGTCCATTACTGAAGACAGGAACTGCCTTGGGTCTATCTGGTCTTTCTTCTGTTCGAGAGATCCAAACACTCCGCTAAGTGATCCTGATGACCTTCTGTTTTCACCACTGAAGAACTCCCTCAGGTTCCTTGATACAGCCAGCCTTATGTCCGTGTCTACGTTAATCTTTGATATTCCAGCCCGTATGGCTTCCTTTATCTCGGATATCGGGATCCCTTCAGCACTGGACAGACTGCAGCCAAGGTTCTTCAGGTCCTCAAGAATATATCTGGGTACAGTGGATGATCCGTGGGATACAAGCGAAGCGCTGATGCCTGAATGTCTGAACAGCTCCCTGATTGCTATTACTATCTCTTTCCTTAGCTTGACATCCTTTCCCTTAACAGGGCCGTGCATCGTACCATAGGAAATGGCCAGAGCATCCACACCTGTCTTTTCGACAAATTCAAGTGCTGACAGGGGATTAGTGTAGGTTGAACTGCCTGAGTGAATATGGTCTTCTACCCCTGCAAGGATACCAAGCTCACCTTCAACCGAGACACCACTTGCATGTGCATACTTTACAGTTTCCCTGGTAAGTTCCATATTGTCCTTAAAACTAAGTGCTGAACCGTCGATCATGACTGAAGTATACCCTCCGTCTATGCAAGCCTTAACTACCTCGAGGCTTGTTCCATGGTCCAGATGAAGAGCAATCGGGACCTTTGAGTATTCACCGTATTTCCAGACGGCATCACCAATATTCTTTGCTCCCCTTCTTATGTCATCTATACTGGAATTCTTGAAATCCACCCTTCCGCCCATGAATCCGTTGGCGAGCTCAGCTCCCTGGATTATCACCGGTGAATGAAGCATCTCATGTATCTCAATCGCTGCCCTGATCTGGGAGACACTGTTCACATTGAACGCACCCTGACCATAACAATATAAGTCTGCCGCATCAAGGATGGTCTTCATAGGAATTACTGGCATGTTCCACGCTCCTTTACGAAAATATCTGATCTGATACCTATATGTCTGAATATTCTGCCTATTCTTAGGAAAAACATACCTGCCATATTGGAACCATTTTTTTGATGAATCAGTAATTGTATGCCTTTCCTTCAGAACCAGACAGCTCAATTATATCCTCTACAACCTTTGTAAGCTTTGCAGATGCATATCTTGAAATCTTCCATGTATGGTCCTGGTGGTCAAGGTTCTGTATGCCTTCCTTGAGGAATTCTACGTATTTCGACCTTATGAGAGTTCCGTAATTGATCTTGGATATACCTTTACTTATGGCCTCCCTCACCTGGTTGTCATCCATTCCGGTGCAGCCATGCAGCACGAGGGGGATGTCTGAGTGCCTTGACACATCGTCAAGTATGTCGAGCCTCAGGTTCGGAGTCTCATGGTAAAAGCCGTGAGCGTTTCCTATGCCTATTGCAAGAGAATCCGGTCTGCACTTGTCAAGGAATCCTATGACAGTCTTCGAGGACACGATATTTGCATCTATATCTGTAGCCATACCGTCATCAAGTCTCTGAAGGGCGCCTATCTCTACCTCTACAGGCACGTTGAAGGCGTGGGCAATCCTGATGATCTCATTGGATTCCTCTATGTTCTGTTCTATCGTTTTCTCACTTGCGTCATACATGATTGAGGTGAAGCCGAGTTTCAGCGCCTCCATGCATATTCCGAAGCTCGAGCCATGGTCAAGGTGTATACCGACAGGCACTGACACCTTGTTTGCCAGATATTTCGCATTCTCATAGAACCACTCGTTGCCCGAATAGGCTCCAGTGCTCTCATAGTGGGCAAGTATGATAGGTGCCTTCCTGTTTTCCGCAGCATCGACTATCGCCCTGATTATGTCATACTGTCCGCCCTGGGTATTTATCGCAGCTACCGCATAATGGTTCCTCCGTGCGTTTTGCAGCATTTCCTTCGTAGATACGAGCATCACATCATCTCCAATTCATTCGCTAGATCTTCGCAACGACCTTCAGATATCTGTCAGGATTGACAATCATACCCTTTATCACATCCTCAAGTCCGTCAAGGTCTGTAGTCGAGGTTATTATCCTGTCGACCGGTATGAGTCCATCGGCAATGTATCCCATTGATTCAGGGAATTTGCCGTTTGAATTCCTGCTGGTATAGATTGTAACTTCCTTCTGCATAAGCCTTACCTGGTTAAACGGAACAAGGTCATGCGGCCATCCCACAAGAGCGACGTTAGCTCCATGTGCGACATATTCGTGGATGTTCCGAAGGACTGCCTGGGATCCAGTGCATTCTATCATGACATCAGGAAGTCTCCCGCCTGATATTTCCCTGAGCCTTGCTGACACATCCTCATTCATTGAGTTAATCGTATCTTCAATGCCGACCTCCCTTGCAAAGTGCAGCCTGCTCTCAATGACATCCACAAGTACAGGTCTTCCGCCATATAGCTTTATACCGAGTGCTGCAAGGAGACCAATGGTACCTGCTCCAAACACGACGCAGTAATCATCCTTCTTTACCTTGGCTCTTGTTATAGCGTGGAGACCTATGGTAAAAGGCTCAACTAGACATGCGTCCCTGTAGTTCAATGTGTCAGGTATCCTGTGGAGAAGTGACACCGGATGTAGGAAGTACTCTGCCATCATCCCGTTCTTGTGCACTCCGCAGACTTTCAGGCTCTCACAGTTGTTGAACCTCCCATGTCGGCACATGGGACATTCACCGCATGGAACGTACGGCTCAAGTGCTACTCTGTCTCCAATGTTGAACCTGTTGTCAGGGTCCATGATCTCCACAATCTCGCCCACTCCTTCATGTCCTATACCTTCTATTGGATATTTTACTGTTGGGTTGCTGCCTCTGTAGGCTGTGACATCGGACCCGCAGACTCCGCACATCTCCATCCTGACTATGGCGTGGCCAGGTATGCACACTGGCCTTTCATATTCATTTATTGCAAGGTCTTCTTTTCCATTTACGCATACTACCTTCAATGCTATTCCTCCATGTCGTTTTCCCTGATGTAGTCAAGTGCATCAGGCATTATACCAAGGTTCCATCCGCCGTCAGATGATATTATCTGGCCAACCATGTAGTCAGATTTCTCACTCGCAAGGAACAGTGCAAGGTTGGCAATTTCCTCCGGTTTTCCGAACCTTCCTATTGGAGATACCGAGAGTATCTTCTTCTCGTCCAGAATTCCTGATTTCAGTGGTTTTTCAACCATTTCAGTCCTGATCCAGCCTGGGGCTATCGCATTGACCTTGATGTTGTATATTGCCCACTCGGCTCCAAGCTGCTTTGTAAGCATATTCACCGCACCCTTGGTTATCCCGTAAGGAGTTCTGCCCACGTTGATCATCATTGTATTGCCTGATGAAATGTTCACTATGCTTCCGCCGCCGTTCTTCCTCATGTGCTTTCCCACCGCCTGTGAGCAAAAGAGTGGTGCCTTCAAGTTGATATCGATGACTTCGTCCAGAAGCTCTTCAGACAGCTTGAGTGTCGGACATGGCCTTGCTATACCCGCACAGTTGACAAGCACATCTATTTTCCCGAATTTCGCATTGACCTCGTCAGCCATCCTGAATATCTCATCTCTTTTTCTGAGGTCTATCTTCACGAAATGGCAACTTTCACCCAGCTCCATAGCCGTCTCTTCACCTGTCTCAAGAACATCCGCAATTATGACCGTTGAACCTTCGGATACGAACTTTTCAGCTATACTCTTTCCTATTCCTCTTGCTCCACCTGTGATTATCGAAACCTTTCCCTTCAATTCCATTCCCATCTTTACCACCACTTTATCTTGTTAGTTATGTAATTACGGTATTCTATGAACTTCGGGTCTGTTATGTCCCTTGGGTGCGGAAGGTCTATTATGAGCTCTTCCTTGACATTTGCAGGTTTGTTGGAAAGGATCAGCACCCTCTCTGCAAGATATACTGCTTCCTCGATGTTGTGTGTTATGAATACTACTGTGCTTCCCAGCTCCTTCCAGAGCCTTATTACCTCATCCTCCAGATAGAATCTCATCTTTATGTCCATCTGACCGTAGGGCTCATCCATAAGCAGCAGATCAGGCTGCATCGCAAATGACCTTCCGATTATTATCCTCTGTTCCACGCTGACTGACAGTTCCCTTGGATAGGAATCAGTCACGTCTTGGAGACCCATCAGCTTGATTATCTTAGTGACACGCCTGTCTATCTCATCCTGCGGCACCCTCTTGATTTTAAGTCCGTACTCCAGGTTTTCCTTTACGGTCAGCCACGGCAGGGCAGAAGGCTCCTGAAAGACAAAGGATAGGTTATGCTTCCTTGGATCTGCAGGCTCATTGTCTATGTATATCTCTCCTGCTGTTGTGTCGTAAATTTTAGTGAGGCAGTTGAGGAAAGTTGTCTTTCCACATCCTGTCGGACCTACGACACACACGAACTCATTCTTTTTGATCTCAAAGTTCATGTTGTCGAGGACTAGCAGGTCTCCGAATTTCTTTGTAAGGTTCTCTACCTTGATTTTGGTCTCTCTCTCTTTAATCTCCATATTCCACCTCAAATGGCAAGGTCCGTATTGTCTGATATGTCTGTCCTGAGCTTCAGGAACTCCTGGCTTATCATGTTCCTCGGCCTCTCGATTTCGATTTCGTAAATCTTCTTGACCTTTGCTGGGCATTCGCTGAGGAGAATGATCCTGTCACCAAGATAGCACGCCTCTTCAATATTGTTTGTTACGAATATTACAGTCCTCTTCTCCTCCTGCCAGATCCTCAGTATCTCATTCTGCATTGAGTACCTTGTCTGAGCATCGAGCTGTCCGAAGGGTTCGTCCATGATAAGTATCTCAGGCTTTGTCGCGTACGCCCTTGCTATGCCTACCCTCTGCTTCATTCCGCCTGAAAGCTGGCTTGGGTAAGACTTCTCGAATCCCTTTAGTCCTACGAGGTCTATGTAATGCTGGGAAATCTCGCGCCTCTCAGATTTGGGCATACCACTGAACTTAAGTCCTAGCTCCACGTTTTCCTGCACGGTCTTGAAGGGCATAAGTGCAAGCTTCTGGAATACCATGCTTATCTTTGAGTCTGTTCCTGAGACTTCCTTCCCATCAAGCAGGACTCTGCCTGTGGTCTTGTCAATCAACCCAGCAAGCATGTTAAGCAGGACTGTCTTTCCGCATCTTCCGGGTCCTAGTATGACCAAGAACTCCCCTTCCCTTACGTCTAAGGAAACATCTTCAATTGCTGTGAACATTCCCTTCTTAGAAAAGAAAGTCTTTGATATGTCCTGTATCTCCATTATTGGTCTCAAATGTTGTTCCATGGGGTAACCACCTTTTCAAGTTTGGTGAGGATCACTGAAAGGAGCGACCCTATTATTGCAATCGTAATTACCGCAACCAGAACCAGAGCCATATCGCTACCCTGCCAGCCTCTTGTTACAAGAGAACCAAGACCTTTTTGAGCTCCCAGCATTTCTGCAGCAAGGACTGTTGTCCAACCTGAACTGACTGAAGTCCTTATTCCTGCAAAGATTGAAGGAAGTGCAGTTGGCACTACAATATCCATAAGTATCTGCCTGTTATTGCCTCCAAACACCTTGCCTACATCGATATTTATCTTGTCAACCATCGTAATTCCGACTGCGGTATTGATGACAAGAGGTACGAAGGTTCCAATGAACACAAGGAGCACCTTCGGGAATTCACCGATTCCGAACCACATTATTATGATAGGAATCCATGCTATAGGAGGTATAGGCCTTATGATCTCGAATATGCTTCCAAAAAAGGCATCCGCCTTTTTGCTCCATCCTATGAGTATTCCGAATGCTATTCCGAATGTCCACGCAAACATGAGTGCAAGGAGTACCCTTGACAGACTTGCCCATGCGTGGCCGAAGAGGTTTGTCTTTGCTATCGGCTTCTCGAAGGACCTGATGAGCCTTTCCCATACTGCCAATGGAGCTGGCATCAGCTTTGGATTCTTCGTCGCGAACACTATCCAGCCAAATAGTATCAGTGCCACTGCTGCTACCGGCAGCAAATTAAATATGAGCTTCTTTAAAGTAATCTTGGATGTGTTTACCATCTCTCCAGACCTCGTTTCATCTTATTTATGCGGATTCCTGTCATCCCTTCAGGAACCTTTTCTCAACTTTTGACAATATCATGGAAAGGACTGCTCCCATGGCTCCGATTACGACCATGCCGACAATGACAAGGTCAGGTCTAGCTATCGTACGGCCGAGCTGGATCATGTACCCAAGTCCTGCGCTTGCTGCAAGCATTTCAGCAGCGACCAGAGTCGACCAGGAGTTTCCGAGTGCAACCCTTATACCTGCGAATACCATCGGCAGTGAGTAAGGTATGCCAACCTTGTAGAATATTTCAAAGTTCGATGCTCCGAATGTCTTGCTTACGTTTATATAAGTCTGGTTTGTAAGTCTGATCCCAGTATATGAATTGATCACACACGGTACGAAGGCTGTGAAGAATATTATCAGAGCCTTTGCCTGCAGACCGATCCCGAACCATACCACTACAAGCGGTATCCATGCTATGGGTGGTATTGGTCTTATAAGCTCGAAAATGGGCCTCAGGAACTGGTTAGCATAAGACCACCATCCCATCACCAAACCAAGTGGTATGCCTATGACTATCGCAAGGAGGAATCCAGAGAGTGCAACCTGGAGACTTGCCAGCATATTGACAAGGAGAATATTTCCGTCAGGCTCCTTGTTCACGAACTTGTCCATCAGCGTTTCGAATATCCTGGTGGGCGGCGGCAGCAGCTTCTGGTCTATGATGCCCGTCATGCTTGCCAGCTGCCAGATGGCGAAGAACGAGAATATACCCAGAAAGCTCAGCAGGATAAGTTGAATGTCCTCGCTTTTTTTCTTCTTTTCCCATTCCTGGTGCTTCAGTTCCAGTTGATCCTTGTTTATCATAAATACCATCCTTCTAAACAGTGTCTCCTGCCATTCTCAGAACAGCAGGAGACCACATAGATTTGTTTGCGTTACCTACTTCTTCGAAGCCTCATACACATCCTTCATGAGCTTCGCGTCAGCATTGCCCTTGAATACTTCAGCATCTGTTGACTTATACTTTCCGTATGCTATGAAGAAATCGAGGACATCTGCAAGCTTCTTTTCCATTACTGTCACTTCACTGTTTTCTGCTTTTGTTGTTATCATCTGGTATGCTTCTTCAAGAGTGTAGTATTTGTCCGCCTTCATGTATACCTTCGCAGTCTCGGCATCCATCTTTATTCCGTTCTCTTCTGAGAAGTCAACCATGTATTCTGCAGCCTTGTCAGGGTTTGCCTTCATCCAATCGAGTGATTTGAAGTATACTCCAAGGAGTATCTTCATCGCTTCGTATTTCTCAGCGTCAGCGTAGCTGTTCTTGTTTGCCACGAAGTTGCACATAAGTCCTGTGTCTGCCCAGGTTCCGCTTGATACAGCTGTATAGTTAGCTGAATCCTTAAGCATGTTGAAGGTTCCTGATGAACCGGTAAGTACTGCTACATCTCCCTGACCAGCAAGGAATGCGCTGTATGCTGTAGGTGCGTCCATTGCTATGAATGTAACATCATCCGGCTTCAGACCATATCCCGAAAGAGTCTTTATCAGGAGATACTGCAGAACTGTTCCTGTGTTACAGAGTATTTCCTTCCCTTTCCAGGACTCTGCATCTCCGAATATCTTGTCGCTGATCTCGCTCTTTCCTGAGCCTGCTTTTACTATCTCAGAATCATTCCTTGCAAAGACATACTGTGTTCCATCATCGGTGTTGCTGGCTCCGACGACCAGCGCATCATATCCAATGACACCTGAAAGTACTCCTCCCACACCTGTGAAGCCGAGATCCCATGAGTTGGATGATAAGGATTCCATCTGAACCGGACCGTTCGTGAACATTATCTCTTCAATTTCCAGGTTTGCATCCTTCAGCCAGCCTTCCTGCTCAGCTATGTAGACAGGGATGTAGTTCAGGCTTCCGCCTATTCCTGATACTGTGAGTTTATACGTCTTCTTTTCATCCGCAGGTGCTTTGCTTGCGCATCCTGCGAGAACCGATGTCATTAATCCTGCTGCCAATAGTATTGTTACGAACTTCCTTAGTCTCTTCATCTTATCCTCCTGATATTCTATTCATATTTTCTTATTTCCCCTGCTTATGCATATATTTTGAATCTTACTCAAAGCTAAATGCATACGAATCACCAATAAACGTTTACAGATTGCGCAATCTTCTCCGTTCCTGTTTTGTTGCTCCATATGACTAATTATGATTATTTTGAACAATTAGTCAACAATATCCGCATATTATGAACTCATCATTGATAACTCGTCACATTTCTGATATATTGCAATCATATAATGATTATTTTTGATTATTTCAGGAGGTCGAAATGAAGCCTGACAGACAAGATGAGATTATAAGGATATTAAAGGACAAAAAGATGACTAATGTCACAGAGCTTTGCAGCCTGATGTACGCAAGCCCGGCAACCATAAGGAGAGATATCAGGGACCTGAAGGAAAAGGGAGTCGTAAGGTCATCCTATGGAGTGGTATCTCTGATTGAAAAGAACAACGAGACCCTGTTCGATGACAGGAAGACAAGGCTTGAGAACGAAAAGGATGCGATTGCAAGGATAGCGGTAGACTTTGTCAAGGATGACCATTTCATATTCATGGACTCCAGCACCACTGCCCTTGCCTTAGGTGTAAAGCTTGGGGGATTCAAGAACATCCAGATACTGACCAATGGACTTGAGACACTTAGGTCACTTCATAAGATAATACATAACCCACTCTACTCAACAGGAGGCAAGATCAACTTCTCGACAACCAGTATGGTTGGGAATGCAGCCATCAATCAGATAAAGAACTACTATGGAGACATATTCTTCAGCTCCTGCAGAGGCATAACTCACTTCGGTTCCTGTGAAGCTTCCCAGGATGAGGCGCAGATCAAGAAGATCCTCTCTGAAAGGTCTGCAAAGACCATACTGCTGGTAGATGACTCCAAGTTCGACCAGACCTATTCACACATCAGTCTCACGTTTAACATGGTAGATGTGATAATTACAAACAAACCCGTTCCAGCCGACCTCGCAGCTAGTATCAAGGCAATCAATCCAAGGATCATAATGCTGCACCCGTAATCGCGGAGAAGGAGCCAGGCTTGAAATCAGCCTGGCTCCAAATATCTAGTATTCAATTCATTTGCAATTGACTATCTCTGCCTTCAACCCGAATTTCTTGATTAACTCATCATCAATCTCATGGTCAACCTCTATTATCTGGAATAAAATGAGTCTATCATCTGTAGCAAAGTCTACAAGAGTTCCTCCTGCCTCAAGCCTGAAATCAGTATAGTTCCAGAGATGTCCACCCTCAGTGACCTTGTATCTAAGCCTGTGCGCTGGTCCATGCGTAATCTTTGAAGGAACAATTTCTGTTGTTTCTTTTACCATTATTCTTATAACTCCTGCCTTTACCAGCTTTGGCAGATTTCCATTAAGAAGGTCATCTATTACGATATGGGCCATACCCTTGGTCATATCCTCAACTCTTATGCTAAGCTCATAACCTTCAAGCTTTTCTGCAAGGTCCCTTATCTTTTTCAGCTGCAACGGAGAACATCTGTCATTCTCCCATGTCTTGTCCATAAACAGCACCTCTGTAAAACAACTCTATTTTTGAAGAACAATCAGATATTTTTCTTACTTATGAAATGTATTAGGAATGAGACTGTCCGGATATAAATCTCTTTTAGAAACTGCAGTATCCCTCACAAGTTTCACTGCACTTCATTCATTTTACTTCAACAGTCCGAATCCCTACTCAATTATCCCATAATCAGCGTTTTCTATCCATACAGTCCTAATATCTACTTTGCGATTTTGAATAGCCAATACCGAAAAAATTCGATGATGTCTCAAATCCTAGTTCAATGTAGTTCCTCTAAGTTTGTATGTTTTAGCTTCGCTTATTATCTTAAGGTTCTTTATGGAATATGATACCTCATTAGTCAGAAGGTCCCTGATGATCCTTCCTTCGTCAGTGTAATTGATGTTCACATTCACCTCAGTCAAACCATCTTCTGTTGCTCTGAACTCAACTTCAAGGCTGCCCTTTTTCTCCGAAGACTGTGAGCTGCTGTTAAAGCTGAAGTCATACTCACTGTATAGCCTTTCCCTGGTTCTTTCTGCAGCCTTTAATGATACTGATATTATGACATGATAATCAGACAATAGGTATCTGACTTCATATTTCGTCCCTATCTCACCTGTTCCGCTAATTATTTTAGCTTTGTTTGCAAAAGGAAGCCAATCTGCAATATCAAGTCCGTTCCATCTGTATCTTGCAAGAAAGCCCTCAAAGGGAGCGTTTATAAGTATTTTCTTGCTTACCTTCATCTTTTTTACAATACCGTGTCCCATGAAATTTCCTCCCCTTCTGCGATCAGAGATTCATATCCAGATAATGGATTATTTTCAATCATTGAAATCCTGGCAGTAAAAGCAATTCAAAGACTTGATGAGGTAAATCGGATACTACCGGTTAGCCTCTGGAATGTTAAAACCAACTTTTACTAGTCTAAGGGCTTGATCGGCACAGCTGGATAATCTGGCATCTTTTCATCATAAGCCCCTACATATATCACTCCTGTGTCACGCTTTACCAGGTAATGCTCAACTTTCGCTTCTCCGGGCTTCTTGACCTCGAATCCGTAATATATCGTCTCTTCAATGTCGTCATCCATCTTGTATCCTACTCCTCCTAATTGCGTGATCTCATATCCCGGAAACCTTGATTCCATCATTTCAAATGACTGTGACCAGCTCGTCACATAATGCTCAGCACCCGGCAAGACTTCGATGGCTGCCAAAGGTTCTGTACTTTCTCCATCAAAAAGTCCAAGGTGTACAGGATATGCCGGTTGATTTATCTCGCAGTATGCCTGCACCCTAATGTCGGTTCCTGCCTTGATAATCATGTGTTCCTGATAATCGCCGAGCTTCAGGTGGCTCACGATACCTGCGTCGCGGGAAATCTCAGCAACCGGTGCCCAGAATATCGTAAGTCCCATTTCATCGATTTCGGGTATGATCCCTGTCCGATGGTAAAGGTCGATGTCCTCATTGCCTTCATTCCATATCTCTATGTTCACGTACAGGTATGCCCCATCCGAAACCATATCATAGACTGTCGCTTCAAACCCTGGTTCCTCATTTTTCAAGATGTTTGTCGAGTATGCCGAGGTGACAATGACGGTTAACGGACCTGCCTGAACCTTCTCATTCATCGGGTACCTTACAACATTCTGTCCCTGGGGTTCCTGTATATATGCATAGTCTTTCCTGCCTGATCCGTCTGTCTTCATGATGGTCTGGGTTATACTGAAGCTCGTGAAGTCAAAGCAGAGATACAGCAGCAGGTCATCATGCACATTTATTGTGACAGGGTCATCCTCGTTCATAACTGTCTTCTCGGATCCATCCAGCTTCATCTTCTTCAGTTCAAGCCCCATGACCTCGGTTAGTGTGTTCCCGTAGTAGATCCAATCCCCACTTGAGTTGAACGCTGACACCTTCTCATCTGTCAGCATCTCGCCCCCTGTTCCGTCGAGCTTCATCCTCCAGATAGAGTTCTTCCCTTCACTGGCATCCACATAGTAGATATTGTCTTCATGGATGCTGAAGAACGCAACTATAGCATCTGCCACTTTGACTTGTCCTGTACCGTCAGACTTTATCTTGTAGAGCTTCTGGTCAGCATTGTCTGCAAAATAGATCCAATCACCATCTATGTTGAATGCATAGGTATCCTCACTGTTCACCTTCTGCCTTCCGGTCCCATCAATCTTCACCTTGAAAATCCTGCGATATTCTTCAGTATTGTTACCATCAGTGTGGTTGATATAGTATATCCAGTCCTCAGCCACTATGATATTTTGAGCGATGTTGTCATTTACCATAGCCTTTTCACTGCCATCAGGTTTCATCTTGAATATTTTGTTGTTGTCGCTTCCATTGCAGTAGTATAGCCAGTCTCCGTAAGAGTTCAGGTAGTAGGCCATATCATCACTGACCTTGGTCTCACCGGTCCCATCAGGCTTTATCCTGTATAGTGCGTTCTTGTCACTGTAGTTCATAAAATAGAGCCAGCCGTCACGCATTACCGACATACCGCCGTTGGATATGTTGGAGTTTGTATTTCCCATCCTGCTGGATTTGCCGCCCGTAGGGCTGCAGGCTGATATAAATAATATTGCAAGCACTATGGATGCAAGAACTGATATCCTGGTTTTCCCTTTCAATTCCATCCCTCTTTTCATTTATACGCATTTTGCCTTATTTATGGCAATAAATCCATTCCCTGATAAAATCATATCATCATATTATTAACCTTATATATTATCATTTTGAACAATTCGATAATTGTTGCACTTGTATGTCCGGGATATCTTCATGCAAAAGCCAAAGAGGCCAGGCAGCTTGAACTATGTCCAATGCTGTCTGGCCTCTCCATATGGATTTTCCTAACGATTGATAACTGTTATCCTTTGTTTTCCCTTCTCTTGATGACTATTGGCAGCTGTGCCCTGATCCTATTTACGAGAGTCAGGTCTATTTCAACAACTTTCACTTCCTCATCGAAGCCGAGTTGGTCCACTACCTCGCCCCATGGAGAGGTTATTATCGAATGTCCGTAGGCGTGGTAGCTCATTTCCTTATTTCTTGCAGGTCCTACACCCACCATGAACATCTCATTGTCCAGTGCCCTTGCCCTGAAGGTCAGCTCCCAATGGGCCGGACCTGTGGTCATGTTGAAGGCTGCGGGTACGACGCACATTATGGCGCCATCTGATTCCATCTTGAGCCATTCTTCAGAGAACCTAATGTCAAAGCATATGCCCATTCCGACCTTCCCGAACTCGGTATCGAATACTCCGAATGTGGTTCCCGGGGTAAAGGTTTCTGACTCCATGAAGCGAACTCCGCCCTCTATGTTGACATCAAACAGGTGGACCTTGCTGTGCTCATGGATCTCTTCCCCTTCACGGTTGAACACATAGCCTGTGTTGAAGAGCTTCCCGCAATTGAGTACAGGTATGGACCCTCCTACAAGGTATACCTTGTTATCACTTGCCATCCTGGATAGCCTCTGCCAGGTTTCTCCGAACTTTTCTTCGGCAAAATCCATGAAGTAAGCTTTGTCGTAAGGGCAATTGAATATTTCAGGAAGCACCACCATGTCTGCTCCGTCTTCTGCAGCTATCCTCACGAACTTCTCTGCCTTGCTCAGGTTTTTCTCCTTGTCATCAGTTACCATAAGCTGTACGAGACCTATCTTCATAATTACCTCCAAAATTTATGATTCTTAACTAATTTATGTTTTTCCCATACATCTTCTCAAAACGTCTTTTTACCAGCAGCCTTGGTGTCAATGCCAACATAAGGACATTGAATAAATCAAAGGAAGTAGCATACTTAAGTTTGCTGTAGTACTTGATATAAGCCTTCATGTCCAGTTTGCCGCTTATCCTGTAAGCCATATAGCTTCTCTCATTGAAAAGTCCGGTGTTGTCTGAGTGGCTCTTCATGACACTTATCTTGTTCTCACGGGAGTAGCCTTCCGGAAGGGAACTTATGAAATCAACCCAGTCTTCTGCAAACACCTTGAACACCTGCTTGTTCCAGTAGCTTCCGCCCTTCTTCTCATTGCCGTATATAAGGTTCTCATTGAGCCAGCAAATCCCATTCCTGCTATCAAGGAGCTCCTGAAGGAGTATACCAAGCTGCATGAAGTTTGAGCCGAGATACCTGTCATAGGTAGTTCCGAACAGCTTCTCTTTCCTGTAAATCGTTGCTCCTGTAAGAGTAGTATGCCAAGCAAGGTCAACAAAGAAGGAGTTGGCATCCTTGTATTCTCTTGAAGGTATCCTTATACATCGGTGCAGTGAATTTACTGCTATGAAGTCAAAGGTATTGCTTTCGATGACTTCAAGAACCCTTTTTATTCCACCCGAGCATATTATCTGTGAATCCCCCAGATACCAGACATATTCCTCCGCCGGCATCCTGAGTGTGCTCATGCAGTTACGGTCGTGACCGAGCTTTGGCTCATTCCTCATGTATACTATGTTCGGGTATATTTCAATCAGCTTTGAAATCATCTCTTTTGTATGGTCATTGCTGCTGTCGTCTGATATATATATCTGTATTCCGAATTCTATGATTTCCGGGAGCATGAGCTCCAGATTTTCCTTAAGTATAAGATGCCTGTTGTAGGTCGGTATGGCTATGGCCAGTCTATCGTTTGTCATGTTCACTCTCCAGGATTTGATTATAGAAATCTTTTATTGATTTTCCAAGGTCAGGTATCTCAATCTTCGTGTATGACCTGAGCTTTTCAATGTCAAGCACCACTCTGTCAGAATCGATGCTCCTCGCCTCCTTGTATGTGACCTTCAGCTTGATGTCCAGAGCTCTTTCCATTGTTTCGATAAGTTCGTTGACTGACACACCTGTTCCTGACCCAATGTTGAAGGTCTCATTCCAAGCGCCCATTTCACTAAGTCTAGTGATGCATCTGCACAGGTAGTCAATCGGTATGTAGTCACGTGTCACGCTTCCGTCTCCCCAGATTTCAACCTCCTGGTTGCGGAGGTGCTTCCCAAGTATGACTGCTACAAGACCCTGCTTGCCATACAGGTTCTGGAATCTGCCGAAGGGATTTGACGGACGAATGATAAGGTAATCAATTTTTCCTTTTCTTCCCTCAAGCCTTATATAGTCTTCAATTGTGCACTTGCTCAAGCCATAATAGTTTATCGGCCTAAGGCTGTCACCCTCATTGTAGCAGCCGCTTTCCTTATAGTTCCCGTATACCGTCCCACCTGAGGACAGGAATACCAGTTTCCTCACATTCTTTTCCTGCATTAGGCTTATGAGCTTCATTGTCGGTATTATGACCTCGTCATACTCCCGGAGGTATGCCTCAAATGAGCTTGCAGGAAGGAGTCCTGATACCAGGTGTATGACCTCAACAATTTCATATTCCCTGAATATCCTTTCGAGCAGCACGGTATCTCTTAGATCCCCATCTATAGACACAACTTTGTCCCTTATTCCGTCAAGGTTTCCATTGTCGGGCTGCGCTCTGTTAAAGGAGATGACTCTCCTTCCCAAATGTACGTATTCATGTATGAGGTTGGAGCCTATGAATCCTGCTCCCCCTAGTATAAGCGTATATTCCATCTACTGCTCCTTGCAGGAATCGCTTTATTGCCCGGATCCTTGCCAGGCAATCATTCCTAAAAAATAATAGCTCCTGAAAGCAGCTGCTACGCCACCAACATGTATCCTGCGTATAATGACAATGCACTGATCTAACCCCACAGTATAACAATAGCATTGCCTGAACTATTCAGTTGCCGATTCCGTGCCACTTAATGTATCTCATTATCCTGTCCCTGAACACATACCCAAAGACTGCCAGCATCACCTGCAGCATAGTAACAATAATTGCTGTAGAGTAGTCACCTTTTGCTATCCTCTCCCCTACTATGCTGCACATGAGTATTGAGGGAGACAGAGCGACTATGTTCAGCGCGAGGAATCTTGACAGTGGCAGGCTTGACCTTGCGAAGATATACGGCAGTATGCCATTCGGTATTCCAGGAATCAGGTACATCATGAAGGCTATCCATCCATAGCTGTCAGCATTCTTCAGGATGCTCTCATCAAGCCTCTTCCTCCACTTCGATTTTGTCAGATGAAAATCGAAGGAAGCTCCCAGTCTCCTCACCAGTATGAATATCAAAGTATCTGCGATGACATATCCTGCCAGACTAATAACCAATCCATTCAGAATGCCATAGGTGAGCCCTGCCAGTATCTGCACGGCTGCTGACGGGAAAACTATGGTTATTATCTGGATCACCTGCAGACCAGCCATTATAGCCACTCCCTTGAATCCATATTCCCTTATTTCACTCGCAAGCATCTCATCATCACTGATATGGTCCGATATGGTCTTAAGAAGCGGTAAGAGGTTTATGACAAGGATGATTATTGCGGTAAGTACGGATATTGCAGCAATTAGGGATAGTAACTTCTTCCTGAACTCAATCTTTGTCATGCACTCACCGCCTGCCATAAAATTCTTCTTCAGTTGATATCGTGTCAGTCTATTTTGCAGCTGTCTTTGAACCCTGCAGGAGGAACTCCAAGGGCTATGATCAGCCTTGCCCAGTAATTCACCTGGGATGCTGTTGATGCAATCATCAGTATCTCACGCTCAGTGAACTCAGCCTTCATAAGACCCATGAATCCATCATCAAGCATAACCGGTGTGGCTGATATGAGCCTGGCATACCTCAGCGCAAGCTTCTCTCGTCCACTGAAGGTCTGGGCATCTTCAATTGTCTGCAGGCTCCTTATTTCATCATCGGTTATACCGTTGCTGTCACTTTCAAAGGAGTTCATGTCAATACAGAACGGGCATGCTACCATAAGAGATACCTGTATCCTTATAAGCTGTAGCAGCCTCTCTGATATGTCACCTTCAGGCTTGACTACAAGGCTTTCGAGCACTCCTGAGCCTATGGCAGTCCTTGGATACCATGCAAGCAGCTTTGGTACGAGCAGGTCCATGCCCGTCACCTTCTTTGTGACGTACATTCCTATCCTTATGTAAAAAGGTATCTTCCTTGGAGGATCAATATACGCTCCTGCCACTCTGGTCATCTCCTCTGACAATTCTTGTCATTTGGTCACTTATATTCTAATTATATCATGATTTCGCTTACATCTTTCCATACACTTCATCGTTTCCATTTGGATATAGCTATTTTCTGAAACGGTATTTGTCTTCGGTCAGTTTTATATCCCGGTGAATCATCTGAAAGTCAAAAATTACCCATTAATAAGATGATGACCCCATTAATTGATTAAGTAAGATTGTGTGGCAAATATATCCAATTGACAAGAAAACGGAGCCTTAACGGCTCCTGTCATAATTGTCATACTCTATCCTTCTGTGAATACCTTCAGGTTTTCAAGCGTGTGGATCAGGTCATTGTCTTTTACCTTCTCAATCAGAAGCTTATCGGCAATCCTTCCGATTATTCCAGCAGGAAGTGTATATTCGAGTTCAATTTCAGTTTCAGTACCACCATCTTTTGCAGTATAGGTCACAGTCTGTTTTCCTGTAATGTTACCTTTGATCAGTCCTACCCACCTGTGTACTTCGGGAGAAACAAAATCCTCAATGACCTCTATAGTAGTCGGGACATGCATTCCAAAAAGATTGTATACCGATTCTATCACGGATCCGACTCCACCATCGCCCTTCTCGATTCTTACCTCGCT